>CAYUZC010000063.1:0-4099 GCA_964449525.1 uncultured Ruminiclostridium sp. | reverse complement strand
ATGGCGGCATCACGACACGCACAGTCAATCGTCGCAACTGTTTCTATTGATAGTGTGGAATTCAGTCAACCTGTAAAAGTCGGGGAAATGATTATATTAAAGGCAAGACTTACCTGGGTGGGAAGAACATCCATGGAGGTCCTTGTGGAGGCCTGTTCAGAGAACTATTTATCAGGAAAGATAATATTTACAAATAGAGCATATGTTACTTTTGTTGCTGTTGATGAAAACAATAAGCCTCATCAAGTTCCCGGATTAATCCTTACAAACGATGAGGAAATAAATGAGAATAAGAACGCCATTCAACGCCGTGAACAAAGGCTTTTGAGGCGCAATGCTTCGGCTAGGCCAAACTGCTGTTAAAACAGACTTTTATTGACAATATGTAACCCAATGGTTACAATAACATCTATGGATAAAATGGGCAAAGCTTCTCCAATATATAATGGAGAACCGATAGGAGTGACGCCATATGTCTATTCAGGCACCTAAAGGAACCCGGGACATCTTGCCGGAGGATATAAATCAGTGGAATTTTGTTGAAAAAGAGTTTGCTCTTGTTTGTAAAAGATTTGGATACAAGGAGATTCGCATTCCTGTATTTGAGCACACTGAGCTTTTTCAGCGAGGAGTCGGTGATACCACCGATGTAGTTCAAAAAGAGATGTATACTTTTGAAGATAAAGGTGGGCGAAGTATTACTCTGAGGCCCGAAGGAACAGCCGGAGTGGTCAGAAGCTATATAGAACATGGTATGGCTTCGTTACCCCAGCCTGTTAAGCTTTTTTATCAGATTACAGCTTATAGATATGAAAATGTTCAAAAAGGCCGTTACCGCGAATTTCATCAGTTCGGTGTTGAACTTTTGGGTGCTGCTGATCCGGCTGCAGATGTTGAAGTGATATCGATTCTGTCATTGTTCTTTAAAGGGCTTGGAATAAAGAATTTAAAGCTTAACTTAAACAGCATAGGCTGTCCAAAGTGCAGGAGCGCATATAATGAATTGCTTAAGAGTTATCTAGCAGATAAAATCGGCGATATGTGTGATACCTGTAAGACACGCTATGAAAGAAATCCCATGCGTATTATTGATTGCAAGGAGAATTCGTGCAAGAAGAATCTTATAGACGCACCGGCTCTTTTAGACCATATATGTGATGATTGCCGGGAGCACTTTGATTCGGTTACCAAAAAGCTTGAAGCAATTGATATACACTATGATATTGATAAAAACATTGTTCGTGGCCTGGACTATTACACCAGAACTGTATTTGAATTTGTATCAGAAAACATAGGAACCCAGGGTACAGTCTGTGGCGGAGGACGTTATGACGGATTAGTCGAAGCCTGTGGCGGAGCCCCGGCACCCGGAATAGGATTTGCTCTTGGAGTGGAGCGGCTTCTACTTGAAATGAATAGTCAGGGCATTGAGTTTCCAATGCCTGAAGCCCCTGATATTTATATTGGTGCAATAGGAGAAAAGGCTGGACTCGTTTGCGAAAAATTGGTATGGCAACTACGAAATAATAATATATACTGCATTAAGGATATTATGGGCAGGAGCGTAAAAGCTCAGATGAAATATGCCGATAAGCTTGGTGTTCGTTATTCTCTTATTCTGGGTGACAATGAAATTGAAAGCAACAAAGCTCAGCTTAAGGATATGAGAAACGGAGAGGTTAAGGATATCAGCCTTGACACCCTTATTGATAGACTGGTAAAAAACAAAGGCTGACATACATTTGGAGGATTTTATGGAAACTATACAGGGAATGAAAAGAACCCATAGATGTGCCGAACTTACTGTTGCCGACGCCGGCAAAGAAGTTATTTTAATGGGTTGGACACAAAGAAGACGAGATTTAGGAGCTTTAGTTTTCGTTACTTTAAGAGATAGAAGCGGTATCATGCAAGTGGTTTTCAACAGCGAAACCAATCCCGAGCTACATGAAAAAGCGCTTCAGGTGAGAAGCGAATTTGTTTTGGCGGTAAAAGGAACCCTTGCTCTAAGAAGTCCTGATGCAATCAACAAAAACATGCCCACCGGAGAACTTGAGGTTATAGCTACTGAGCTTAGGATTCTCAGTAAGAGCGAGACACCTCCTTTTCATATTGAGGAGGATTCTGATGCTAATGAGGTATTAAAGCTTAAATACAGATATCTGGACCTTAGAAGACCTGACTTACAAAAAAAGTTAATGCTGCGCCATAGAGTGGCAAAGATTGCCCGGGATTATTATGATGAAAATGAATTTTACGAAATAGAGACTCCTATGCTTGGAAGAAGCACTCCTGAGGGTGCCAGAGACTATCTAGTTCCCAGTCGTGTTCATCCCGGCAAGTTCTACGCACTTCCCCAGTCTCCCCAATTATTTAAGCAACTTCTAATGGTGGCCGGGTATGACCGATATATGCAAATTACAAAATGCTTCAGAGACGAGGATCTTAGAGCTGACCGTCAGCCTGAGTTTACTCAGATTGACCTTGAGATGAGCTTTGTCGATGTAGAAGATGTTATAAAGGTAAATGAAGGATTTATACAAAGATTGTTTAAACAGCTTTTAGATATTGATATTCCGGTACCTTTTAAAAGACTTACCTTTTATGAGGCCATGTCGCGCTATGGGTCCGATAAACCGGATACCCGTTTTGATATGGAGCTTATAGATTTATCAGATATAGCCGAGACTTCGGGATTTAAGGTTTTCAGTGATGCAATATCCAACGGAGGAAGAGTGCGTGCTCTTAATGCCAAAGGTGGAGGAACGTTTTCAAGAAAAGAAATAGATGCTTTGGGCGAGGTAGTAAAAACCTACAAGGCAAAGGGTCTGGCTTGGATTGTTGTGGAAGAAGGCAGTCTAAGGTCTCCTATATCCAAATTCTTATCCGAGGAAGAGACGGCAAAGATATTGGAGAGAACAAAAGCTGGAAAAGGAGACTTGCTCTTATTTGTGGCTGATAAGGATGAAATTGTTTGTGACTCGTTAGGGCATTTGCGTCTGACCTTGGGTGAAAAGCTCAACCTTATTGACCATGAGCGCTATGATGTTCTCTGGGTAACAGAATTTCCGCTTCTTGAGAGGGACGAGGAAGAAAACCGTTGGGTTGCTAAACATCATCCCTTTACGTCGCCAATGGATGAGGATATTGAATATCTTGAATCAGACCCTTCCAGAGTCCGGGCCAAGGCATACGATATTGTCATGAACGGATATGAAATAGGCGGAGGCAGTATTAGAATTCATAATCAAGAGCTCCAGAAAAAAATGTTTAATTTAATAGGCTTTACAGATGAACAGGCCAAGGAACGGTTCGGATTTTTACTGGAAGCTTTTAAATATGGAACACCACCCCACGGCGGATTAGCTTTTGGTCTAGACAGGCTGGTTATGCTTCTTGCAAAGACTGATAATATCAAGGATGTCATCGCCTTTCCAAAGGTCCAGACGGCATCGGATCTTATGACAAATGCACCGGATATAGTTGATGATAAGCAGCTTGAAGAACTTTTCATTAAGACGGTGGGAAAAAGTGAATAAGAAACTATTAAAAGAAATATTAACCTGGGCCTTGCATATTATGGCTGCTGTCATATTGGGATTAGTTGTTACAAGATTTTTAGGCAGGCTTACTGTTGTGAATGGTAATTCTATGTCACCGACACTCCAAAATCAGAATGTTTTGATTATTGAGAGTATCACTCCTCGTTTTGGCACAATTGAGCAGGGCGATATTGTGGTTCTGAGAGTGCCTGAGCTTTTAGAGGGCAAGCAGAAATATGCTATAAAGCGGGTAATAGCTAAAGAAAACCAGCATATTGAAATACGTAGTGGCAAAGTATTCGTAGATGGTATCCAACTTGCCGAGAACTACGTAAATAATGAAGAAACCTATGCAGATAACTCGTTATATGATGATATGATTGTGCCGGAAGATTGTATATATGTTATGGGTGATAACAGAATACCTGATAAGAGTAGAGACAGCAGAGTATTCGGACCGGTTAAGGAAGAGAGAATTGTGGGGAAAAGTTGGATCAGAATTTTTCCCTTTACAGAAGCAGGAACTGTAGAATAGTAGTGATTAAATAAAACAGACG
>CAYUZC010000062.1:5438-9820 GCA_964449525.1 uncultured Ruminiclostridium sp. | reverse complement strand
GACCTTTACAATGGACAGTACCAGTAAGGTAACAGGCAAGCAGGAACTTAAAAAACAATAAGTAATGGATAGGGCGTCCTTTGGACGCCCTTAATACTTAATCTACGATCATTTTGAAATTTCGGAAAGAGCTTCCGATGCTTCCATTGTAAAGCGGTTATCGGTGGCCACATCGCCAAGGGCCAGCATCCCGATAATCATGTTTTTATCCACCACAGGTATCCTTCTTATTTGTTTCTCTGACATCAACTTTGTTACCTCATCAACTTCCATTTCAGGGGTGGCAGTTGTAACTTGGCCTGTCATGACATCTCTTACCGGTGTGTCACTTGGATTTTTACCATGCGCAATGTTTCTGACTATAATATCCCGGTCGGTAACGATTCCTACTACCCCGGACTGGTCACAAACCGGTATAGAACCTACATTGTGCTTCTGCATTAATTGAGCCGCTTCCACCACGTTTGAATCAGGGTTAACACAAGCAACATCTTTAGTCATAATATCTTTTACTTTCATGTCATCCTCCAAAAAATTTTACTGCAAAAGTTTTTTTGCAAATATAGCTTTTGTATCAGACACAAAAGTAATCAAGAAATTTTTTCTAAATATTTATTCTAGACTTATTAACACTCAGCGTTTACCTAAACCGCCTTGGAAACTGCTTTACTATTCCTTCAGTCATAGTATCGGCCATCATCATTGCCTGACGTTCCATTTCATCATAGAGGTCTATTCCTTTCGAAAATTCGTTAGTTAGCATAAAAACAGCCTCGTTTTTTACCAAAGCAAGATGGTCAAATAGCATTTCCTCCCATTCTTGACGCGACCAATAAGGATTTATACTGGCTAAAAAAGATGCAATATCTCTTGCATTATCATACCAGATCCTTTCTGCCTCTGCAGCTGCATTGTTATCTCCTGCTATTGCAGCGTTGACAAGATCAGCCGCAATAATCAGATGATCTCTTAAGAGAGCTGAAAACCTAGTAGCCGCTTGATTTCCGTAAAAAGGTATAAGCGCAGCTTCAAAATCTCTGGGATTCCTAAGAAGCCTTTGAGTAACAAGCTCAACATCGGGTAAATTAAAAACCATACTGATTATTGTTAATCTGGTCCAAGTAATATGCTGCTCCCAAAGAAGTCTTAGATGATTGCTCAGATTAAATTCAGCTTGTGCTATGCATTCTACGGAGTAATTTCGGCTGGGATTTTTGTAACCGGGCCAAATACTTATTACCTGTCCTATATAAAGTGTACCTAAATCAATCCCGGGATTGGCAGAAATAATAGCCTCAATAGTAGTATTGTAGCGCTGAGCTAACCAATAGAGACTGTCATTAGGTTGTATGGTATGTTTTATCGCTCCGTTAGAAAAAGGACCCATATTAATCATCACCTGAATGTGTGTCTATACTCAGGTTATGCAAATAAGGATTCTGTAGTTCCATTAAACCTTAAACTTTGACACCATAGTTTTAAGCTTATCGGAGCTTTGTTTTACATAAGAAACCTGTGAATTTATTTCATTTGATTTTTCTTTAACTTCCGAAATAATATGCGCAACATTGTTAATTTCCAATGCACCCTCATTATTAGCCTTTGCAATCTCGGTTATCGCATTCCCCACTGTCCTTATAGAGGCCAATAATTCTTCTGATGTAGCACTTAAATCCATCACAAGTCCATTAACATAGACTGCATCCTTATCATAATTCTCGCCTACTACCACCGATTCCTTGTAGCTGTCCATAACACTGGTATCAATATAGGTAAGTGTATATTTTGATATTTCTATAAGATTCTGCACCGCTTCATGAACATCAACAACCGTATTCTGTATCTCATTTACAGTGTTTTTTGAATCATCCGCAAGCTTTCTTATTTGTTCCGCTACAACGGTGAAGCCTCTTCCTGCTTCCCCGGCACGGGCTGACTCAATGGCAGCATTTAGGGAAAGCAAGTTTGTTTGTCCCGCTATCTGCAAAATTGCTTGTGACAAGCTACTAATTTTATCAACAAGCTTTACTTTTTCCAAAGCTAGATCCATACTTTTTTTAATGGTTGTCTGCGTTATATCAGCTTCCTCCTGCAGTGCCAGAGAATTCTCCTTTAATGTAAATGCTCTATTGCTTATATCATTGGCTGATATTGCGCCTTCCTGCGCCTTTCCGGCAACTGTTTCTACAGCATGCTCGATCTCCGTCGAAGTTGCATTGATTTCCTGGGTTGAAGCCGCTGTCTCCTCCATACCTGCTGATAACTGCTCTATAGATTCAAAGGCAACAGATAAATCATTTGATAACATGTGAATATTATCATTTGAAATTATTATTGCTTTGTTTACACTATCCGTTTCATTTTTTATCGAGCTAATAATTTCATACATACTCTTTCTCATAGTTTCCATAGAGTTTGAGAGTTTTCCAAGCTCATCTTTACGCTTCAATACTGGGATTATATAATTCAAGTTCCCAGCGGCCAATTGCCCCATTCCCTCTGTAATTTGGCTTATAACCTTTGTAATTCGTCCAATAAACAGAATTATAACAACAATAAAGAAAACAATTGAAATCCCCATTATTGCCGCGGTAATAGATACTAAGGTTTTAAGGTCTTTGGTAAAATCTTCAATAGTTATTGATGATACTAAGTAAAAATCTAATTCTTCAATATGCTCTGAATGATAAACCTTCTTAACTCCATCAAAATTCCCACTAATAAGCTTAGAAGTTTCTGTAAGTAATTCGGTGCCGACTTCACTAAGGCTTCCACTGCTGATGTTAAAGATTGTATCTGCTTCAGAAAAATTTTCGCTGTAAAGAAATGTTGGATGAATTACAAAGCGCCCATCCCTATCCATAATAAATGAATATCCGCTTTCCCCTATTTTTTCCGATGAATAAAGCTCCGAAAGCTGAGCTAGCCCTATATCCATTGCAATAACAGCTTCTTTTCCGCTTCCGGCATTAATGCTTCTTGCCAAGGTTACTACGGGTTTTTTTGTGTCGGAATCGGTGTAAATATCAGTGTAAATGGTTTCACCCATTGATTCAATCGCTTTAGTATACCATGGTCGCTCATTGGCTTTCCATGCCGGATCGTCAGGAACCCATTTGGTACCCGAATCAATGCTACCATCTGCATGCCCAACATAGATATCAATAATTCCATATTGTTCTGAAATTTGATCATAAGAAGTAACCAAGTGATTGAGCAGTTCCCCTTCAGATATGGATTTCGACAATATGCTAGAAGCCAGTCTTGCTTCGTTCTCCAAAATAATCTGCCTTTGAGAAAAAAAGTTCCTGGTTTTTTCAATCATATATTCTGTTTCTATATGTAATTCTGATTCTGCCACATTTGTTAATTTATCGTATATTTGCGTGTAACCTACTATAGCAACGGCAGCAAATGAAATCACTAATAGTGAAATGATAAATAAAAGAATCTTTCCTTTAAGTCCTAATTTCATGTTATATTCTTCCCCCTTTTTACTGTAGCTAATAAAAATGCTCGTCTTCAGCAATAAAACAAATCTACCACAATAAATAGCTCTTTAAACCATTTAAGATAGTTTTTTTGATTATATTAGATAATCTTCATTAATAATTTAGGATAAACGAGATTTGTAGTCCTCATATCCGAATTTTTTAATAACCTTAATTCCGTCCTTTTCATTAAACGTGGCTATGGATGGCAGATTAACGCCATTAAACGTATTGTTCTTTACCATTGTATAATGAGCCATATCACAGAATACCAGCCTATCCCCCGGTTTTAAGGGACGCTTGAAGGAATAGTCTCCTATAATATCTCCGGCAAGGCAAGTAGGTCCTCCAAGTCGATATGTATATTCATATTCATTAGAAGTTCCTGCCCCGATAATGTTTGGTCTATAGGGCATCTCTAATACGTCAGGCATATGGCATGCAGCAGATGTATCTAATATAGCAATATCCATGCCATTATTAACAATATCCAGAACTTTTGACACTAAATACCCCGTGTTAAGCGCAATAGCCTCTCCCGGCTCAAGATATACGTCAACGCCGTATTTATTTTTAAAGAACAGGATGGATTTAACGAGGATGTCAATGTCGTAATCGTCTCTGGTTATATGATGACCGCCGCCCATATTAATCCATTTCATCCGGCTAATATACTTACCGAATTTTTCATCCACAACCTTAACGGTGCGCTCCAAGGTATCGGAATTCTGTTCGCACATGGTATGAAAATGGAGACCCTGTATACCTTCCAGCTCATCGGGATTGAAGTTTTTCAGAGTCACTCCCAATCTTGAGTTCTGATAGCAGGGATTATATATAGGTATCTCTATTTCTGAGTATTCAGGATTTATTCTTATACCGCATTCGATT
>CAYUZC010000062.1:0-5338 GCA_964449525.1 uncultured Ruminiclostridium sp. | reverse complement strand
GTTCCCTGAATAATGCACCCAATGTTTGTCTTTCCCTTGGTTCTTGGTCCTAAAGATGCCGGATCGGGTAGTACTGACTTTAAGAATTGTATGGGTTGAATCATTTTTCCCTCAAATTCAATAGGCTCTATTGATGTCATACCTACATTTTGAAGTACATTCAAATGGTTCAGATAATTATCCGAGAAGGTCATCCAAAATCTTATCTTCTTTATGCCCTTTATATTTATTGCTAGGGATTCCAACTCTTCATGATATAAAAGGTATATGTTTTTAGGACCTATTTCAGGAAAATCATAAGTTTTTTTCAGCTCTAATGGATTAGTTTCAATCCACTTCCCATCCTGAAAATATCTGCCGTTAGCTGTTATCTCACGGATGTTTATTTCAGGATTGAAATTTGTAGCAAAAGGATAGCCATGGTCACCTGCATTAGCATCAAGAATATCTATTGTATGGATTTCATCAAAATGGTGTTTTTGAGCATAGGCACAGAATACACCTGTAACACCGGGGTCAAATCCGCTTCCTAAAAGTCCGGTTATTCCTGCCTCTTCAAACTTCTCTTTGTATGCCCATTGCCATTTATACTCAAACTTCGGGATTTCAGGAGGCTCATAGTTTGCAGTATCCAAATAATGCACACCTGTTGCAAGGCAGGCGTCCATAATAGTCAGATCCTGATAAGGAAGGGCTACATTAATAACCACATCGGGTTTAAATCTATTTATAAGCTCTATAACTTGATTTGCATCATCAGCATTAACCTGAGCAGTCTGAATTTTTGTTTTGCCCCCATCCAGTTTACGTTTTAGTGCATCACATTTCTCAAGAGTTCTGCTGGCTATCATTATTTCCTCAAACACTTCTGGGTTCTGGCAACATTTGTGAACTACTACGCTTGCGACTCCGCCAGCTCCAATTATTAAAGCTTTTCCCATTAATTTGTACCCCTCACTATATACTGCTTATATATTAGAACGATTATACAAAAAACCTTTTAAATAATCAATTGCTTTATGCCTCATATGTTTACTAAACATAACGAAGTTAAAGATGAAAACCTCCCGCAAAACTATCTTTCAAATCTGCTTAAAAACATTTTTGTACGCTCGTTTTGTGGATTATTTATTACCTGCTCCGGAGATCCCTGCTCAATAATAACCCCATCGTCCATAAAAATGATATGGTCAGCCACATCCCTGGCAAAGCTCATTTCATGTGTTACTATTACCATGGTCATGTGCTCTTGTGCCAAATCTCTTATAACTTTTAGGATTTCACCGGTGAGTTCAGGATCAAGAGCAGAGGTTGGTTCGTCGAAAAATAATATTTTGGGATTAAGGGCAAGGGCACGCGCTATTGAAACACGCTGCTGCTGACCTCCCGATAATTGAAAGGGGTACGCATTTTCTTTATCAGAAAGGCCCATTTTATTGAGTAATCGTCGACCAATCTCCAAAGCTTCGTCTTTAGACTTTTTTTGAACTGTAATCAAGGCGTCTGTTACATTTTTTATAACCGAATAATGAGGGAACAAATTGAAGTTCTGAAACACAAGACCAAAATAGGTTTGAATTCTCTTAAGGTCTTTAGCCGGAGCATAAACAGCCTTCATATCAACGGTTTCAGCCGCATATTCTCCCATATATATCAAATCACCTGAATCAATAGTTTCAAGCATTGTTGCACATCTTAGTAAAGTGGATTTGCCTGAGCCCGATGGCCCGATTATTGCCACAACTCTGCCTTCCTCAACATCAAAGGAAATATCCCTGATAACCTCAAGACTTTCAAAATTCTTCATTAGATTTTTGACTTCTAGTATCTTCATCTGATTGATAATTCCTTTCTCACTACCTGTAATAGCTGACTTTTTTTTCTACCCATTCCATAATAGACGCCACTATATAATTGAATACATAATAGAAAACGCCTGCCACTACAAATGGTGTCGTGCTCGACTGAGCCGATGCTATTGCCTTGGCTGCCGTGAACATTTCCGATACCGAAATAACAAAGGCAAGTGAGGTATCTTTGATTAGAGTAATAACCTCATTTGTAATAGATGGAAGGATTCGTTTAATTACCTGAGGCAGTATTATCTTTACAAAAGTCTGGCTTTTGCTGTAACCTAAAATATTTGCCGCCTCATACTGACCAACTTCCATTGATTCAATACCGCCTCTATATATCTCCGCAAAATAAGCTGCATAATTAATCACAAATGTTAATTACAAACCCTATGATTACCGCAAGAAAGCGATAATATCTAGGAAGAGATATTCCAAAAATATAATACGGTCCAAAGTAAACCACCATCAATTGAAGCATTAACGGCGTTCCACGCATTATAGAAATATAAAGCTTTACAATGTTTCTTATTATTGGGTTTTTAGACATTCGCCCAAAGGCAACAAATAAGCCCAAAGGAAGCGCAAATATAAGTGTCAGCGCAAAAATCTCAAAAGAAATGATCATGCCTTCGCTAAGCTCAAGCAATAATACGGAAAATTTCAAAGAAGGCACCTCCAATTCCATAAAAGTATAAAAGAAAGAGCTATCTTGTTGGGGACAGCCCTTTCGTTCAGTATCAAAATAATACTATTTACCAATAGTTGTAATATCTTTCCCAAACCATTTGTCTGAGATAGAAGCAAGCGTTCCGTCTTTTGCCATATCCTCTAGGGTTTTTTGCACTTTATCCCTAAGAGTTTCATTACCCAGAAGGAAGCCCACGCCATATTCTTCTTCAGCAAGCTTTTCCTCAAGAACTACAAGCCCAAGGCCTCTTTTTTCAATCTGAAAATTAGCAACTATCTCATCCATAGCAACTGCATCTACAGCACCTGCTTCAAGATCCATAATTGCTGTATTGTAATCAGCAGACTTTATGTAATCTCCGAAAGAGTCAACCAAAGAAGTCTCATCCTTTAAGGCAGCCTCAGCACTTGAATCAGCTTGAACCACAACTACCTTTCCGGCTAAGTCGGCTAATGTTTTAATACCTGAATCAGCTTTAACAACAAACACCTGGTTGTTAGACATATAGGGCTTTGACCATGTGTATGAATCCTCTCGGCCATTAATGGTGAAACCGTTCCAAACACAGTCAATGTTCTTTGCAGATAACTCCATATCCTTTGAAGCCCATTCAATAGGTTGTAATGCTACCTCAAGTTTTAAGCGCTTTGCTACTTCCTTTGCAAGCTCAATATCAAATCCTGTAAATTCCCCATTATCATCAACGAATCCCATGGGGGGGAAGTTTTGATCAAATCCAACTGTAAAAGTACCGGCTTTACCTGTTCCTAAGTTTTTGGCCCCACATGCGGCAAAACTGAATACCAACATTACCACAACAACTAATGCTAAAATTCTTTTCATCATTTATTCCTCCGCTTTATATGTATAACTCATCATTATATTAATACATTAGTGTGCTAAAGTAAAGCGAAGACACATAAAAATTTATCCCTTAAACGCTTTTGCCAATTCAAATTCCTCTTCTATCTCTGCTGATGGTTTTTCTGTCAATAAAGAGGTAAGAACTATAGCTATACAGGACACGATAAAGGCTGGAAGTAGTTCATATATTCCAAATGCACCACCGATAGGCTTAATTAGCAACTTCCAAACAAATACCATCGTACCGCCTGACACCATTCCTGCAATAGCTCCTGCACGGGTTACTCTCTTCCAAAATAGGGAGAACAACATAAGTGGTCCAAAGGTTGCGCCGAAGCCCGCCCATGCAAAGGATACAACAGTAAAAATAATGCTGTTTTCATCAAGAGCAACAATCATCGCAAAAGCTGCTATTACCAATAATGTAATTCTGGTCATGGTAAGAACCTGCTTGTCATTGGCATCTTTTTTTACAATTCCATGGTATATGCTCTTTGAAACGGCGGATGCAGCAATAAGCAGATATGAATCCGAAGAACTAATTGTTGCCGCAAGGATACCTGCCATTATGAAGCCTGCGAATAACGGGATAAAGAAATCTGTTGACATAAGAACAAATATACTTTCTGAAGCGCTTTGAGTTAAAAGTGCATCAGGATACAATACTCTTCCCATAATTCCTATAGCAACTGCTGCTGTCAGAGAAATTGTGCACCAAATAGTTGCCACTCTTCTGGACAACTTGAGTTGTTCAGGCTTTTTAATAGCCATAAATTTTAATAATACTTGTGGCATTCCAAAGTATCCTAAGCCCCAAGATAGAGTAGAAATAACTGTTAAAAATCCGTATTTTCCCGCTGCACCAAATAATGGCTTTCCTGTAGCCTCAAGTTGCTGAACTCCGTCGACAAGAGTTGGCTGAGCAATACCGAAGAAATTTAAGAAGCCCGGAATTTCTTTTGCATTGTTTATTACTGCCGAAATTCCCCCGGCAGCAGATATTCCTACTATTAAAACTAACACTAGGGAAATAAACATTACAACACCCTGCATAAAATCGGATGTACTCTCTGCAAGAAATCCGCCTATGAATGTATAGAAAACTACGAATAAGGCACCTGCGATCATCATATAAAGATATTTAGTCGCGAATAATGTGCTGAAAAGCTTACCTACAGTAACAAAACAACTGGCAGCATAGACTGTAAAGAATATAAGTATAAAGAGCGCGGCAATTGTTGATATAACTTTTTTCTTCTCCTTGAATCTGTTACTGAAAAAGTCAGGAATGGTTATTGAATCAGAGGCTATTACAGAGTATCCTCGAAGCCTCTTTGCAACAAAGAGCCAATTTAAATATGTACCAATAAGTAACCCTATAGCAGTCCAAATCGCATCACTTAAACCAACCCAATATGCTACTCCAGGAAGTCCCATAAGAAGCCAGCCACTCATGTCTGAGGCCTCTGCTCCCATTGCTGTAACCCAAGGGCCTAAAGACCTGCCCCCTATAAGATAGTTATCACTGCTAGCACCGGCACGCTTTGCATAATACAACCCTATCCCGATGACTATAGCCATATATATACACATGGCTATAAAGATCTGTAGTCTTTCCGCGCTCATAAAGCTTCTCCCCTCAATTTCTTTTTGATTGCATAATTATACCAAAGTAATTTATATTATTCAATTTTTTTGCATAAAAAATAATAAGGCGCTAAATAAGATTTTGGCCGTCTACTATTGTGCCATCATTTTTTTAAGCAAGACAATTCTATAATTTCCGTTAAGTGCAGATTGCTTATCATTCAGTATGAATCATTTATATTATACTTTTCTAAGATAGTATCCAGCTCTATATTTCGAATCAGAAACTGGCCTTTTTTATATGATGTTTCATAGATACCTTTTCCCCAATATTGAAAATTTT
>CAYUZC010000061.1:5292-9894 GCA_964449525.1 uncultured Ruminiclostridium sp. | reverse complement strand
TATGAGAGCTCCTTCAACTATCTGTGTCATATATTTGGGCATCAGAAGTTTCTGGAGGAGGAAAGCCAGTATAACTATTAACAATATTAAAACCACAAAGGATATTATCTTCTTTTTTTTCATTGATTCTATCAATTCTCCTTAAAACTAAAACTGGTTGTAGATGAACTGATTGCTGTCAAAGCCTATTCCATAAGCCCCAAAAATGATTATTGAGAAAAACAACAATATATAAACTGCATATTTCAGCACCACCGGTTTACCCGATATTTTCTCCCTAACGCTTCCGCTTCTTTGTACCAGACTAAATGCTATTAAAACAATTACTCCAATTAATAGTAATATATAGTCGGAAATTTTCAAGCCTAATTTAAGCAAGGATCCTGTAAATAGCTCATTAACGTTGAGCTTGGTAAACATCGAACCAAACATTCTGAATGACAAACCAACATCCCTGTAACAGTCCAGAATTCTGAGGGATGACATAAGCAGAAACGTGCGCATCACCTGGAACAACCTAAATCCGAAGGTTTCACCTACATTAAACCTCTGATGAAATTTTGCGTACAAGGGTTCAAATTCCTGGGAGACTAAAATTACAACTCCGTTTAACAAACCCCAAACAATAAAATTCCAACTGGAGCCATGCCATATACCCGTTGTAAACCACACTGCCATAGTTGCCAGATATACAGGTACTCTTTTGCCTAATTTTTCTCCTAAGCGTTTTCTGGACGATTTGGATAGATTCAGCATAGGTTTGCAAACCGATATGGGATAGAATATGTAATCCTTAAACCATGTTCCCATAGTAATATGCCATCTTCTCCAATACTCCACAATTGACTTAGAAAAATAAGGACGAATAAAGTTTTCCTTAACCTTGATTCCGAGCATCTGAGCAATACCGATAGTAATATCAATGCCTCCGGTAAAGTCGGCATAAAGCTGTATAGCATAAAATACCATCCCCACCAGAACAAATATTCCGTCATAGGTCTCGGGATTCTTTGTAATCTCTAATACCGCGACGACTATCCTGTCTGCTATTACAAGCTTTTTAAAATATCCCCAAAGCACCCTCTGAAATCCGAAGGAAAAACCCTTGGCATCAAAGCTCTGCTCCTTATAAAGAGACATACTTAAATCGTCATAACGACTAATCGGTCCCTGTATCAACTGAGGAAAGAATGAAACAAAGAGAGCCAGCTTGGCAATATTCCTCTCAGGCTCGTACTTTCCTCTGTAAACATCTATAATATACCCCATGGTTTGGAATGTATAAAAAGAAATTCCCATGGGCAGCAAGAGATTCACAAAGGATAGCTCATTCATCTTAAACATAGTAAAAATAGAATTTATATTAGCTATAGCAAAATTTGTGTACTTGATAACCGCTAATATTCCTAAATTAAAAATAAGACAAACTAAAAGCCATTTCCAGCGCTTAGCTTTTATTTTCTCTTTATATGCTTTTTTATCCTCTCTGGACAGAGTTTCTTTGTTTCCCTTAAGATATATATCCTGCTTCTTATTAAGGCCGTCTAGCTTTAGTCCTATAAAATAGGTCGATACAATAGTAACTGAAATATAAAGCAAATTGCTCCAGCCCGAAAAATAGTAAAACACAAAGCTGGAAACCAGAAGAAGTTCCCATTGGAATCGTTTTGGTATAATATAATACAACCCGATTACCACACAGAGAAATAAAATAAAACTATATGAAGTAAATAGCATAACTCCCCCTGATTAATCCTCGTCTAACAATCTTTCAATCAATTTGTACAGTGCCTTTGCCGAATTAAAGTTCTCCGGTATGATTTCATGAGCCGGAATGGCTACATCATACTCATCATTGATTTCAGCAATAGCGGTAATGATGTCGAAGGAGTCTAATATTTTATCATCAATGAGTCTTTTATTCGTTTCAAAATCTATTTCCGGATGTAATTCTCCGAGTATTTCCAATAATGCTTTCATATTTCCTCCTACCGATTGGCATACATTTCTTTTAATGCCAGCCTGTTAATCTTTCCGTTTGATGTAAGGGGCATAATATCAAGCTTCTCAACAAGATTTGGAACCATATATCTGGGAAGCTTGTCCCTGCAATAATTTACAGCTTCTGCTTTTGTTACATCACCAACATAATACATAATAATCTTCCTTTTGTCATTATCAAAAATGCATGATGCACTTTGTATACCGTTCATTTGATTCATAACCATTTCAATTTCGCCCAGCTCGATTCGATGACCCATATGCTTTATTTGATAATCCTTTCTGGACACAAACACCAGTTCATTGTTGTCGTTCAGCTTTCCAATATCACCGGTCCTGTAAATCAGCTCGGGAAATATCGTATTTAACGGATTTTGCACAAATACCTCGCCGGTTTTTTCAAAATCGTTGTAATAGCCCAATGTAAGGGAAGTTCCCCTTATACAAATCTCCCCCTGCTCACCTTTTTGAGCAGGTTTATTCTCATCGTTCAAAAGTAAGATCTCTGTATTTTTAAATGGCTTTCCTATAGGTATTGCCTCATCCAATGCAAATTCTCTGTCCACAATATAATAGCATGACATTCCGGTGGCTTCGGTAGGACCGTATAGATTAATAAATTTGGCATTGGGTAAAGCTTTTCTCCACATATTATACTGTTTTATAGGGAACACTTCACTCCCAAAAGCTACCGTGTGCAAATATTCGGGAACAACCTTTACCAGCGCACCTAAGCCTGAAATAAGGGTCAATGCCGGCACCACCCAGCAAACTGTATTAATTTTAAACTGATTTAAAAATTCTACCAGCTTAATGGGGAACATAAAAAGTTCCTTTGGTATGATATAAGTCTTTGCTCCGAATTTTAAAGTCGGATATATTTCTTTTAAACAGGCGTCAACATACAGAGGCGTCTGATTCCCAAATACCGTATCCTCAGATATTTCCAGAACCTCCGTCAAAGTCTCAATATAATCAATAACCGAACGATGACATGCGACGACACCTTTCGGCTTGCCGGTGGAGCCTGATGTAAATACAATATAAATGGGGTCAGTATCAAGTGCCTTATCCCTGATTTCATCTAGGGCGGTCTGATTAACATAAGTCTTTATTATTTGATCATAGGAATATACATCACCGTTATAATCAAAGTCTTTAACTGAGTCTATAGTTGATTCATCGCATATAACCGCTCCGGGTTTTAAATTCTGGAATATAAGCTCTATACGGTGTCTAGGCATCTCGTTGTCTATGGGAACATAATAGCATCCCCCGTATACAACGCCAAGAAATGCAACAATAGTATCGGGGTGTTTCCGCATAAAAACCACCACAGGCTCTTTGTATTTGCCTTCTTCGTGCAAAAAAGTACCTATCGCTCTTGAATTTTCATAAACCGTCTTAAATGATAATTCATCCGTTTCATTTGCATATGCAATTTTATCGGGACAGATATTTACTATATTATCTAAGTATTCTAGTATATTATTTTGTCTATCCATCAACTAACACCCTTCTATGTAGACCTAGACTATAAGCAGATTTTTGTATTCATCTTTTACAGATGCTCCCGAAAGCTCAATAGATTTAACCGCAAGTACTTCCATTGCATCTAAAAAACCTATACCTGCTTGCCCGTCCTTCTTGATTAAAGAAAGCTCTGTACACCCTAATATTATAACCTGTGCCCCTGCTTCTCTCAATTCCTGTTCTACACGCTTAAAACCATCAATATCATATGGCTTATTAGCTTTTATATCATCGTAAATAATGCTCATAACCTTCTTCTGGTTATTTTTGCTTGGAATGCAAACCTTTATCCCCTGCTTTTCAAGCTCTTCAGTAAAGAACCCAGCTTTTATGGTACCATCTGTCGCCATTATGCCGACTCTTTCGATATTATTAACCTTCAAATAGATGGCAGTCTCTCTCAGCATATTTATAACCGGAATTCCGATACCTTTTAATATATCTTCATAAAAATAATGCGCGGTTATGCAGGGTATTGAAATAAATTCTACCCCAAGATTAACTAGGGTTTTCCCTATGGAAACTATGGCATCTAGGGGGCTTTCTTTGCTTTTACCCAGAATAAAGTCCGTACGGTCGGGAACGTCAGGATGGTTAAATATAATCATAGGCACATGTTCCCGGTCGCTTTTTGCTTCTGTCATTTTAATTACTAATTCCAAATAGTAGGCAGTTGCCATCGGGCCTAGGCCACCAATTACACCCAATTCTTTCGTAAGTATTCCCCCTTACTAATTTGACTAAAAGATTCTTCATTTCATCTAGATCTATTTCAGTCATCCTGATCATTGCGAAGGATCTTTATGCTAACAAAAGATTCTTCATTCCACTTCGTTTCATTCAGAATGACATGGCTTATCACCCTTTATTTCACCGGAGGCCTTTGATAATTGTATTTTTCCGGAGTTCTTGGGTAATTTGCCTTATCAAATCTATAATAGTAGTTATCTTTTCCTACTCTTGCCGAGAAGGCATCCATCTCTGCATCTGTAAGCATAAATGATACAAGCTTAGGTATGTGTATACATGCATCAAAATGGTACCAGCCTTCACCGTAATTCACCAAAT
>CAYUZC010000061.1:0-5192 GCA_964449525.1 uncultured Ruminiclostridium sp. | reverse complement strand
GGTATGTGTATACATGCATCAAAATGGTACCAGCCTTCACCGTAATTCACCAAATGCCAATAATGCTTTGCTTCCCCGGGCTTCGACATCCTTTCCACTCGCATTGTTTCCATGCCTATCCTGTTTAATAGCAACTCTGACATAGAGAAATAAGTAAAGCAGTCTCCTACCTTGTTAGTTAATCCGTTATATGCCTCAAACATCCAGTCAGTTTTATCTGAAATACCAGTATAGGTGAGTAACTTATTTTCATACTCATATATTTCCCAGGCCTTTTCTCTTAGGGTCATTTCTGGAGTAGTAATTTTGGCTAATACTTCATCTGCCAGTGCTTCAAGCTGTTCCATGGTAACCTTCATTTCTTTAACGGTATATATAGCTTCTTTTTGAGATGTATTCCCTGAAGAATCTGTTGCGGTATAAATAATAGTATATTCTCCCGCCACCTTTTGGTTTAGCTGCGAGCTGTCAACTGAAACAGAGATTTCTCCGTCCCTGTTGTCATAAACATATACATCCTTTTTAAATGAAACCGGATTATTTATATATATAGTATTATCCTTAACACCGTAAATTGCCGGTGCTTCCGTATCCTGTATTACAGTTAGCTTTGCCTCCAGCTCAGTTTCATTGTTGGCCTCATCTGCCAAAACAATTATAACAGTTTGCTCACCTACAAGGGAAAAGTCCGGTGCTTCCTTGAATCTGGTTGTGACGCTTGTTATATCATTTATATTTGTAACAAATTCCGAGGCTTCAATTTTATCATTCTGCCAAATTTGCTGCTCCACAGAATCTGCTTTCGGTGCAGTCAAATCAGTCACCAATATATTTGAGTCGTAAGTAACATCATCAATTCTTATCTTCGCAGGATAAGTCCCCATCTTTTCCGGTACACTCAGAGGTTCAATTATGCTTGCTCTACTTAAATCACCCTTTTCTTTCAAGAATGATTCAACCGTATATACCCGGTTACTAATATCCACTTTGACATTTTCTTTTATCTTTGAAACCCTTAATTGGGCTTGATATTCGGATTTATTTCCTACTTCATCCTCAAGCGACAGAAAAACATCCTGAGTTCCTACTCTATTAAAGTCAGGTGCAGTTTTAAATACCACAGTAACATTGGCCGCATCATTTATACCCTTAATAAATTCCTGGGGTTCAACTACACGACCTTCATATAAGTCAATATTCTTTATTTCTGCCTCAGGAGCTAAAGTATCTCTTATTTCTAATTTAACCTTATACTTTTGTCCGTTGGATTCTATCCTAACATCATATATTCCGGGCTTTTTTATATCTATTTTTGTTATGTCGGTAATATATTCAGCTTGTTTAGTTTGGTCTTTTAAGAATATACTTGCTTTTGGTAACTCTGTGCCGGCTTCTGTTACAATCTTTTTATTTATAGTACTATACTTGAAAGCATTGGCTAAAAGCAGTATAAGTAACGTAATAAGCACACATACAATTATATAAAATCTATAAATTTTCCTTTTGTTCTTTCGTCTACGCATTTAAGTCCTCCACATTATAAGCATGCCATAATCTTTTCGAAGATGATTCCGGCAAAATAAATCGTATTACATTTTAACACAAATATGACATAAAACAAAGTACCTTAGAGACCCGGTATAATTTCTTGATTCGTGCCGAAATCTAGTTGTCGGGTGTCGCAGGATATTTTTCTTTGTCATGTCTATAGTAATATGCGTTTATTCCTTTTTGTCTGGAATAGGCCTCCGCTTCAGCATCGGTTAACATGAAAGAAAAAAACTCCGGCAAATGTATACAGGCGTCAAAGTGATACCAACCGTCTCCGCAATTTATCATGTGCCAGTAGTGATGTGTTTCACCCTCATAGCTAAGCCGCTCAATTCTAATATTGGGGATTCCGAGCATATTAAGCATTAAATCAGATGCTGCAAAATAGGTGTAACAATCTCCCGGGTCTTTCATTAATGCGTAATAAGCTTCGGTAATAATGTCATCACTATGTCTTCCCCCTAAATAATAAACATTTTTATTAATATATTTATAAAGGGCCAGAGCTTTTTCTTCAAGTGTCATATTATCGATAATGATTTTTTCCAAAATTCCATTAGCGAGTTCTTCTACTACCGCACGGTCAATAGTTTCAGCAGGTTTTTCTATTACATTTAACTCAACTTCCTTACTGGCGCTGTTTCCCGAAGCATCTGCGGCACTGTATATAACCTTATAAGAGCCTTCTTTCTTTATGTTAACTCTACTGCTGTCCACAGAAACCTTGAGATCAATATCCCTGTTGTCTAACACATAAACTCCTTTTTTATAAGCAGTCGGAGTATCTATAAAAACTGTGTTATCCTGCACTCCGTATATTTTGGGAGGTTCAGTGTCAGCTTCTAAAGTAAGAACTGCTTCAAACTGAGTTTCATTCCCCTCTTGGTCTGCCAGAGTAATTTTAACAGTTTGATCACCTATGTTAGTAAAATCAGGTTCCTCGGTAAATCTAGCAGTCACGGGTGTTGCATCGATGACTTCTTCTACAAAATCCATGGCAGATATTTTATCTACCGTCCAGAACTTCCTATCTACAGCTGTTACTATCGGCGCAATTCTGTCAATAATCTTAACCGATGAATCGTATACAACATCTCCAACAGTTATTTTTACGGGTAATATTCCTAAAGTTGCGGGAAAAGAAGTATCCACAATTTTTGATATGCTTAAGTCTTTTTGATCCTTTAAAAAAGTGCCCACATCAAGTTTTCCTTCTGAAATATCTATTTCGGCGATTTCCTTCACCTTTGATATCCTAAGTATTGATTTATATTCGGTTTTGTTTCCTGAAGTATCTTCAAGCAGTAAGAATACTTCTTGATTACCTGTTTTTTTATAGTCAGGTTCGACTTTATATGCTGATTTGACATTCGTAGCATCCTTTATGCTCCTGAGATACTCCTGAGGTTCAACGGTACGACTCTCGTATAAGTCAACATTGACAATTTCAGCGACAGGAGCGATAGTGTCTTTTATTTCAAGCTTCAGACTATACATTTTTTTGCCGGACTTAATCTCTACATCATATATTCCAGGCTCATTTGAATTAATCCCGGTCATGTCCGTGACATATTCGGCATTATCATTATAATTTTTAAAAAAAACACCGGCCTCGGGCAATTCACCACCGGCTTCAATTAGAATACTTTTATTAGTATTGTTATTTAGTAAAGCCATAGCCGCAAATATTAAGACCACGAATAAAACGGCACCTAAAACAATATAGATTCTGCGGCTTTTCCTCTTGTTTTGCATACAAATCCTCCCGAGTTGCAAACAAATTGTAAATGTTCTTGGTTATTCTATAATTCATCTCTTATTCTACTTTTAAACCTCACATTTCACAATATCATAAATTGATAAAATATCGAATATCGAATATGATAAGTATATTAAAAATTATATTTTTGGTAATAGAAGCACCAGAAAATTTTACTGATAAAAGCACTATAATTAGTTGAAATGAGGAGATAAAATGATGTTGAAACTACCCAATGTAGCATACTTTTCTATGGAATATGCTATTGAGAACGATGTAAAGCTATATGCAGGTGGGTTGGGAATACTTGCAGGAGATTATTTAAAAGAAGCATGTGATAACAATTATCCCCTTATAGGAATAGGAATCAAATGGAAGCAGGGTTATGGAGAGCAAAAAATTGATAAGGTGACCGGCGTACCGTATGATGCTTATAAAAACAGGGATTATGAGTTCTTGGAGGATACCGGAATAACAGTTACCGTAAACATATGCCGACGAGATGTAAAGATAAAGGTCTGGAAGTATAATGCCCATAAAGTCTACAATTTATATTTACTGGACACCGATATTGACGGTAATGACGGGGACGCAAGATGGATAACCGGACAGTTATATGGATGGTTTGGTGAAGAAAGAGTCGCTCAGGAGATGGTTTTAGGTATTGGCGGAGTCAAAGCCATAAGAGCACTTGGCTTTCATCCTTCAGTTTTCCATTTTAATGAGGGGCACGCTCTTTTTGCCGGTTTTGAGCTTCTGAGAGAAAAGATAGCTAATAAGCTCTCCTTTAAAAAGGCCTTGGAAATGACTCGGAAAGAGGTTGTTTTCACCACTCATACCCCTATAGTCCAAGGCAACGAGTCCCATCCAATCGAGCGATTAATATATATGGGAGCTAATATAGGTTTAAGTAAGAGACATTTAAAAGCTATAGGTGGAGATCCTTTTAACATGACTGTCGGTGCCTTGAGACTATCTAAAAAATCTAATGCAGTAGCTCAGCTTCATATGAAAACAGCAAACAAGATGTGGAAAAAAATCAAAGGCAGAAGTGAAATAATCGGTATAACAAATGCCATCCACATCCCGACATGGGTTGACGAAAAAATGCTGGAGTCAGCCGAGAATTTTGCTGGCGATAAATCACAGAAGAATATGCTATGGGAAAGGCATATGGAGAATAAAAATGAGCTTATAAAATTTATCGAAATAAAAACAGGGATTAAGCTTGATCCGCATATACTTTTAATAGGCTTCTCCCGACGTGCTGCACCCTATAAAAGATCAAACCTGATATTCAAAGAAAAAGCATTTATAGAGCCGCTACTAAAAAACGGAAAGCTTCAAATTGTTTTTTCCGGCAAGGCCCATCCTCTTGATGACAACGGTAAAGAAATCGTTTCTGATATTATCGAAATGACCAAACTTTATCCAAACAGTGTTGTTTTCCTTGAAAACTATGACATGGAAATCGGCAGAATGCTGACAAGAGGTTCCGATATTTGGCTGAATAACCCCAGACGTCCAAAAGAGGCCTCAGGAACATCCGGCATGAAGGCTGCCATGAATGGTGTGCTTAATGTATCAATACTTGACGGTTGGTGGCCTGAGGCATGTAAGCATGGTGTTAACGGTTGGCAATTCGGAAATGCTTATCAAAGCGAAAGTGAAACCAAAGCTGATGATCATGACTTTAAAGCTTTAAAGGCCTGTTTATTAAATGAAGTACTTCCGACGTATTATGACAACAGAAATAAATGGATAGATATGATGGCAGAATCAATTAATACAACAAAAACAGCCTTTGGGATGAAAAGAATGCTGGACGAATACTATTCAGAATTATACTCGGATAAGCAGACTGATTAGATTTTTACTAAAA
>CAYUZC010000060.1:0-9903 GCA_964449525.1 uncultured Ruminiclostridium sp. | reverse complement strand
TTGTAAGGTCTGCCGCTGTATCGGTATCAAAAACTTTTGCAAATCCTAATCTCTTTATTGCGGCTGCCATTTTTCCTGTAACAGGTGTTCCAATCGGATATCCGAATTCTTCACCGATACCGGCACGTACAGCAGGAGCAGTTTGAGCTACTACATGGAGATCCTTGTTGCTAAGTGCTTCCCAAACCTGATCGATAGAACTCTTTTCGCGAAGAGCGCCAACCGGGCAGGCAGTTATACATTGGCCACAGTTTACACACGGAGTATCTTTCAATGGCATATGGAAAGGTGATGCAACAATTGTATTATAACCTCTGTCAATTGTCTCAATTGCGGAAACAGTTTGTATATTCTTACATACACTTACGCAACGACGGCACAGGATACACTTATTCGGATCACGCACTATAGAAGCTGATAAATCATCGATGGGATAGCTTTGTAATGCACCTTCAAAGCGGATATCCTTGATATTAAAATCCGAAGCCAGCTTTTGAAGCTCACAGCTTCTGTTTCTTACACATGTAAGACATTTCTTTTCATGAGATGATAAAATCAGTTCAAGCGTAACTCTGCGAGTTTCACGAATCTTAGGACTAGTTGTAGTAACCTTTAAGCCCTCAGATACCGGATACATACAGGCAGCCTGAAAACTCCTGGCGCCTACGTCAACTATACACATTCGGCATGCGCCGATTTCATTTATACCTTTGAGGTAGCAGAGGGTGGGTATATTTATTCCGGCACTCTTTGCAGCCTCCAGCACGGTTGAGCCAACAGGGGCTTTTACTTCTTTACCATCTATTGTCAGAGTAACAAATTCAGACATATTATTCACTCTCCCCCTCTTATTTCTTCTCTATGGCGGCAAATTTACATGTGTCCATACAAACACCGCACTTTATACATTTGCTTTGGTCAATTAAATAAGGCTTTTTTATCTCTCCGGAGATAGCGTTTACAGGACACTTCTTCGAACAGAGACTACACCCCTTACACTTTTCAGGAATAATTGTATATTTAAGCATTGCTTTGCACACACCGGCAGGACATCTCTTTTCCTTGATATGGGCTTCATATTCGTCACGGAAATACTTTAGTGTACTGAGAACAGGATTTGGAGCTGTCTGACCCAATCCGCACAGCGCACCCTGCTTGATGCTTTCAGCTAAAACCTCAAGCTTTTCAATATCTTCCTCTTCGCCCTTGCCGCTTGTTATCCGTTCAAGAATTTCATACATACGTTTAGTACCGATACGGCAAGGAGGACATTTACCACAGGATTCATCAACTGTGAATTCCAAGAAAAACTTGGCAATATCAACCATGCAGTTGTCCTCGTCCATAACGATTAAACCACCGGAACCCATCATAGAACCTAAGGCAATTAAGTTATCATAATCAATTGGAACATCAATATGTGATGCAGGAATGCATCCACCGGAAGGACCGCCTGTCTGTGCTGCTTTGAATTTCTTTCCCTTAGGAATACCACCGCCTATATCATAGATAACTTCACGAAGAGTAGTTCCCATAGGAATTTCAACCAGACCGGTATTATTTATCTTACCACCTACTGCAAAAACCTTTGTTCCTTTACTCTTTTCTGTACCGATCGAACTAAACCAATCCGCACCCTTTAAGAGAATTACAGGAATATTTGCATAGGTTTCAACGTTATTAAGAATTGTCGGTCTCTCCCAAAGACCTTTTACAGCAGGGAAAGGAGGACGTGTTCTTGGTTCGCCGCGATGCCCCTCAATGGATGTCATCAGTGCAGTTTCCTCACCACAAACAAATGCTCCGGCACCCAAGCGAATTTCTAAATCAAAGGAGAAATCAGTATCAAAAATATTCTTACCGAGAAGTCCGTATTCACGTGCTTGCCCAATTGCTATATTAAGACGTTGAACCGCTATGGGGTATTCAGCTCTTACATAAATATAGCCCTGATTAGAGCCAATTGCATAACCAGCTATAGCCATTGCTTCAATTAATGTGTGAGGATCGCCTTCAAGTACTGAACGATCCATGAATGCTCCCGGGTCTCCCTCGTCGGCATTACAGCAAACATACTTTTGATCGTTTACTTCTTTTGCTGCAAACTGCCATTTCAATCCGGTTGAGAACCCTCCGCCCCCACGTCCACGAAGACCCGATTTTTTAATTTCCTCAATAACTTGTTGAGGTGTCATTTCAGTAAGAGCCTTTGCCAAGGCTGCGTAACCATCTTTTGCAATATATTCATCAATTACCTCAGGGTTTATAACACCACAATTACGAAGTGCTATACGGAATTGACGAGAGAAAAATTCTACATTATCCAAGGATCTTGCTACATCTTCAGCATCCTTATCACCCAATAAAAGGCGCTTTACAATACGTCCTTTAACCAAGTGTTCGCTGACAATTTCTTCAATATCATTTGGTGTAACATGGCAGTATGTAGCTCCTTCGGGATAAATAACTAAAATCGGGCCTTTTTCACAAAGACCGAAGCACCCGGTTTTTACTATTTTAACTTCTTTTTCTATACCTTTTGCAACAAGCTCTTTCTCCAACCTAGCCATTATTTCCGGAGATTTGGAAGCTGTACATCCGGTACCATTACAAATCAATACATGTGATCTGTAAACCATAATCTGACCCCCCTTACCTTTCTGCCGCACCAACTGTAAACTCGGTGACGGGCTTTTGGTTGACGATATGTTCTGCTACTATTCTTCTGGCCTTTTCAGCGTCCAATTTTACATAAGTGGTTTTTTCACCGTTAGCATCAAAAATTTCTGCAACCGGCTCCAAACGGCAAATGCCGATACATCCGGTCATTGACACGTTGACATTTCTGATGTTTCTTTTTTCCAGCTCATCAATAAACGCACCCATAACCGGTTTAGCACCTGCTGCAATTCCGCATGTGGCCATACCAACTATAATCCTAATCTTATCATCATTATCTCGTATTGACATTTCCTTTAAAGCTTTCTCACGAATAGCTTTTAATTCTTCAATCGACTTCATCCAGAACACCTCCATAAACTGATTTTATACCATCGGCAACTGTATTTTGTATCCATTCAAGTACACTAGAATTTTCTATTGATACTCCATCTAAATGATGTTTTAACTCATCTGTTTCTAACGTATAATCATCATTTTGTGAAGAAAAATAAATAGTCCAAGAGATATTCGGATTTGCCATTATTAACATCTTAATAGTTTCCGGTATATCTCCCAATGGAATCCTGTCTATATTATTAACAATAAATTTTGCTTGCAGCTTCGTTCCTTTACCAGGCTCTGAATTAATTTCTAGCTCACCGCCTGCCATTTGGGCTGACTGCATCAAAAGAGGAATTCCAAGGCCTACATTTCTAGTCGTTCTGCTTGTTTTGAACGGGTCCATCACTTTCCTAAGAAATTCTTCATCCATGCCTTTTCCATCATCGATAATTTCTAATATAAGCATCTGAGGGTCACCTTGTACACATAAACTGATACTTATTTTTTGGGCTCCCGCTACAATGGAGTTTTGAGCAATGTCCATTATATGTAGTGATAAATCCTTCATATATTACACTGCTTCGGCTTCCATATCAAAATACTTTTGTATAATTCCGGGAATATCATCTGCGGTAAGCCTTCCGTATACATCCTCGTTTATCATAATAACAGGAGCTAACCCGCAAGCGCCGACACATCTGCATGCATCCAAAGAAAATACACCGTCAGGTGTGCATTCACCGCTCTTGATTTTCAGGATCTCGGAAATCTTGTCATAAATCTGGCCCGCACCTTTAACATAACAGGCTGTTCCCAAACAAACATTAACCTTATACTTTCCCTTGGGATTTAACGAAAATTGAGTATAGAACGTAACTACACCGTATACATCAGCCAGAGACACATTTAATCCCTTAGCGACCTTCTTCTGCACACCCATGGGAAGATACCCATAAAGCTCCTGAGCTTCATGAAGTACAGGAATAAGTGCGCCACGAGTGTCTTTGTGCTTAGCGATTATTTTGTCTAATTCTTCTGACTTATTATCTGCTTTACAGCAACCGCAACTCATAATGACAACCTCCTGAATCTTGATATTAGTTTATAATTGTTTTGTTAATAGCTTAACAAACTCTTGTTAATTGTATCACAATGCTCATTATATTTCAATGAAATCTAAAGAATAAAATAGTATTTAAATGCTGAATTATGCTGATTTTTTATACTTTTTCTTCTCATTTTTTGAATTATTATACAAAGCCAACTTCATACTATGTTCACCAAAAAAGAAAGTTGGTATTTAACCAACTCTCTAAAATACAGTTATTCGGTTTTAGACAGCACTTCCGAAAGATTCTCGTATGCCTTGCGAATTCCCGTGTTTGATTCATCGTGAAGCTTTCTTTCACCAATAACAAGCCCGGTATATTTATCATTTTTCATAATGAAATAACCATAGCCGTCATTAGTCGGTATAAGCTCTACCTCAACTAATTTATCAGGATTTGCCTTTTTCATTGTATATGTTAAGCGCACCGCGGGTTCACCTGTTGGGATTGAATCCAAATCTATTTTATCTCCCATAATGCCGATTGCACCCTGGTAATACTTTCTGAACATGTCCTCTTGATCATCATTCTCAATTTTCTGTCCATTGAAATAGAATTCAGATATTGCGCCCTCTTCCTGACTATCATCAATCAGAAGTATGTCCGTCCTGCCATCTATCTCAATAACAAGCTTTTCGACATCATATATCATAGGAATATAAGCAAACATTGAGACTAAATCTTTTAACGGCAAATCTACAAAATTCAGTTCGGTAGCACCTATTGTAAATACAGTATTATTACTTTCCATCATTGCGTAGTATTCATCCTCATTCTTGGCGCCGAGCATTAAGCGATATATTTCGTTATTCAGAGTATAGTCAAACACATATTGGGGAGAATCCAAACCATAGATTTTTAAGTCAGAAGGATTTTCCTCAACAAATTCTTTAACTCTGAATGATTTCAGCCACTCAGGAAACTTTAGAAACTCACTCGTGTTAACCTCCCGTTCCAAAGCGGGTCCGGTTATTCTCCAATCAGCCGATGCAATGATTTTTTCGGCTCTGAAAACCTCTTTCCCATCTCTGCTAAAGATAAGTGTGTTAAAATCTTCAGATGTAAGAGCTTCTGTACCGTATAGATTTTTACTCATTACATCAAATTTTCCGTATATTAGAGTTTCCCCCTTATACGAATCAATAGTGTATAACGCTGAATTCTCTATTTTTCTGACATAATAACTATCCTGTTTCGGTGTTAAATTACCGATTTCTATGCTTACTTCCTTACCCTCTGACGAAACAAAGGTAGTTATCAAAGCATTATCGAGCCCGTATATTGTCAGATCAGCGGGGGTTTCGTCTATCAACCGCTTTGTCGTAACAGTCGCTGCAGCTGAAACAATATCTTCCACTAAGTCATTATCAACATCAAATGATGGATTGACCCACACCTTCTTCTTTTCGGTTACCTTTTTCGTCGTTCCATCATCATTTGCCACCAGTGTTTCGATATCCCGTTCTTCTTTCGTAAGAATGAACTCTCCGTCTTCTCTCTTTAAGATAATTTTTGATATATCTTCCTGCGCAATATCTATCAGCTTAATTTCATCAGAAGAAATAGCATCTGTTGGCGATGGGGTTTCATTCCCATTATCGGGTTTACCCTGATTCCCATTTAAAAAGATGAAGGCTGCCAGGAAGATCACAAATATAACCAATAGGATTATAATCTTCTTCCAATTCTTCATTATAGGTGCTTCCTCCTTATCCAGACAAATAAACCAAGTCCTATTATAGCCAAAGGCAATAAAAAGCTAAGAACAATAAATGCGATGAACTTGGTTGATGCAGACAGGTTAACAGGTTCTGACATTAAGCTCTTTGAAGGTACAATAATAGAATCATCCATATTCTGCATCCAGTTTAAAGTGGACAAAATATATCTGGCACCATTATAGTTAGTATTCTTCATCCAAGTGTCTGTTATAAATGTAGCGTTACCTATAAGAGCAATCTTACTTGCCACTGTTCCTTGATTTTCCGAAAGTGCTCCAAGCAGAAATGGTCCTGCAGCAGTATCACCTGTAATCAAACTTGTGCTTTGTGATTTGCCTGATGTCATGAAAAGTGGCTGAGTGGTAATCCATTGTTTAGCTGCCTGTTTTATACTAACGCTCCGGCAGTTTGGCATGTACATAAACAGCGAATTTGGATCAAGATTTGTTGTAACATCGTTTTCGTTTGGCTGTGGGATTATAACATTAAATTCATTTAAATACCAATTCTGATCCCCTTCAAGGACATAATCGTTATTGAGCGCCAATGAATAGCGTTCAAATACCAAATCAAAATTCGGCAATTCTTGGGCCGTATTCTGAACATCCATTAGAAAAACAGCGTTCCCACCCTTCTCCATAAATCCAAGGAGATTTTCCAACTCTTTAGCCAGAAGGTCGGTCTTTGGTGAAGCAAAGAAAATAATATTGGCATCTTCGGGAATTGCATTTGCCAGTGATATCTCTTTAACTTCGTAGTTATTAGCTGTTATTGTGCTTCTCAGCTCAGAAAGATCTTTTTCGGAACTTAACTCCCCATGACCTGTGGAAAAATATATTACCGGAGTAAACTCAGCTGTTACGCTTTTAATAGCACTTGTAAAAGATTGTTCAATTTTAAGGGCAACCGGATATGAGTTATAGCTACTGTAGTCGTATTCCACCATATCATTCTGAGATACGACTTTAGAATTCTTTCCGGATTTAACTACAATACTTCCTTCGGAAATCCCTTTGACCTGATTAGGATCAATCTCTCTTTCAACAAAGGTAGGGTCCTTTTCTACATCAACAAAGCGGGTCTTAACCTTACCGTTGCTCTTAATATTATATTGCTTTAAAACTTCAAGGATTTCACTACCCTGATAGTACTTTTCGTCTGTAAGGATTATAACTTCAATATCCTGATCAAGCTCTCCCAGCATTGTTATACTGGGTTCACTTAATGAGAATAACTGATTTTTTGTAATATCGAATCTTAATCTGTCTCTTACTGCATCAAGACCTAAAAGTGCGTTAAAGACCACAATTATTGCGATCATAATCGCAGTGACTATAAATGCATATGAGCCGTATCTTAAACTTCTGTCGTTTATCTTCTTCATTTTATCACCCCTGACTCCAGCGCTTGTGTTCAATAACCCTTACTGTAAGGAAGATAAACACTGCTGCATAGCTAATCATAAACAATATTGACGTTAAATCAATTATTCCCTTATTAAAATCTCCATAGCGATCTGAAATGGAAAGCCACAAGAAAGCTTTATTCATAAATCCGCTGAAAAAGCTGGCAAGATATCCGATGTTTTGTATTAAAAATATCGAAACCAATGTGATGATAGAAGCTACAATCTGATTCTCGGTAAGGGATGAAGCCAATACTCCCATGCTGACAAAAACGGCTCCCATCAAGATGTATCCGAGGTAAGAGCTTATTATAAGCATGATATCAGGTTTGCCTGCTATTATTGTAATTAGGGGGAATATTAAGGATGCGGCAGTCATTACCAAAAACACACTGAAAGAAGCCAAAAATTTACCGATAACAATTTCGGTTACTTTAACCGGAGATGTTAAAAGCAGAACCTCTGTACCATTTTTCTTGTCCTCTGCCATGGATCTCATGGTTAGTATAGGAATTATTAACAACAAAAGACCGCTCATACTCGCTACAAACTCACTCATAATATCAGAAATACCATAGCCTATAAGGCTGTTAAAAAACAGACCTAAAAGCAACATGAAAAGTCCAATGAGCACATACGCAATAGGTGAATTGAAGTATGATTTGAAGTCTCGTTTCATTATAGCCAGCATACTTATTTTACCTCCTTTTCTTCATTGGTTGTCAATTGCAAGAAGATGTCCTCAAGTGAAAGATTCAAGGATTTCAGTTCAAGTATCGGATAGTTATGCTGTGCCAATTGGTTAAACAGCGGTTTCCTTACATCTACATCCTTATCTGCTTCAACTATATAGCTGTATTCATCATCCTTAATTCTAGTGCCGGTCTCAAGATATTTAACACCGTATATATGTGAGATGATGTCCTTAACCTTGTTCTCCGGGCCTGATACAGTAATGGTAAATTTTGAGAAGTCGGTCAATGTTTTTGAAAGGTTTTCCGGAGTGTCAATAGCCGCTATTTTACCTTTATTAATAATAACAACCCTGTCACATACCGCACTTACTTCGGGAAGAATGTGAGAACTTAATATAACAGTATGATTCTTACCTAGAGCTTTTATCAAATTTCTGATTTCAATAATCTGCTTAGGATCAAGTCCGACAGTAGGTTCATCCAAAACAAGAACCTCCGGTGATCCCACCAGTGCTTGAGCAAGACCTACTCTCTGTTTATAGCCCTTGGACAGGTTTTTAATAAGTCTATGGCTTACATGTGTTATTTTGACAAGCTCCATTATATCTTTTTTCTGACTTTTCCATTTTTTTAACGCTACCGCCTTAAGATCGGCACAAAAATCAAGATACTCGTTTACAGTCATATCCAAGTAAAGAGGAGGCTGTTCTGGTAGATATCCTATATGCTTCTTAACTTCAACGGGATTTTCTAAAATATCTACTCCTGCAACCTTAACAACCCCGGATGTAGATGATATATATCCGGTAAGAATATTCATGGTGGTTGATTTTCCTGCTCCATTTGGACCTAAAAAACCAAGGATTTCACCTTTTCCAACATTAAAGCTGATATCGTCAACAGCTTTAATTCGGCCATACTCCTTAGTCAGATTTTGAATTTCTATCATGGTATCCCTCCCTGAATTAGTAGCCAATTTCACTTAAAAAACAAGCGGGTTTGATCCTTTGTTGAAATCATTAACCCGCTTTGTCAATCATTATTTTTATTATGCAATAAATTAATGAACATTTTATGAACACATTGTTAATAAAATTATTATACGCCCATAATATTATATCCAGCATCGATATATATTATTTCACCTGTCAACCCCGATGAAAGAGTACTCAGAAGATAAGTAGCTGTTTTCCCTAAATCCTCAAGGGTTACATTGCGCTTTAGAGGAGCCTTTTCTTCAACGACATCAAGAATATCACTGAAGTTCTTCACTCCTTTGGCAGACATGGTTTTTATCGGACCGGCTGAAATTGCGTTAACACGTATATTCTTACTTCCCAACTCATGGGCAGCATAGCGCACGCTTGCCTCAAGAGCTGCTTTTGCCACACCCATAATATTATATCCGGGTGATACCTTTACCGATCCTCTATAGGTTAGCGTTATAATACTGCCGCCTTCAGTCATCAGAACCTGTGCTCTTCTCGCAACGGCAATAAATGAATACACGCTAATGTCCATGGCAATCCTAAATCCGTCTTTTGACGTATTTATAAAGGTGTCTTGAAGATCCTCTCTCTTGGCAAACGCAATTGCGTGAACCATTCCATGAAGCACCCCATACTTGCTTTTTATCATAGAAAAAAGATTATCTATATCTTCTTCACTAGTAACGTCACATGGGTATGCATCAACTTCTCCCATGTCTGAGGTCAGTTTTTGAAGAGCTTCTTTTTCTCTATCACCAAGATAAGTGAGTATTAAATTTGCTCCCTGATATTTCGCAGCCTGAGCTATACCCCAAGCAATACTCCATTTATTCCGGATACCCATAATAAGTATGTTTTTTCCTTTCAACAATTCGGACATATTATAACCTCCAATTATCATCTAATATTATTATCTACTAACAATTAATATACAATAAAAATTCAATTGATTCAAGAGCTCAAACCATGCTCAAAGTTCCC
>CAYUZC010000059.1:0-9965 GCA_964449525.1 uncultured Ruminiclostridium sp. | reverse complement strand
AGCTGATGTTTCACCTATTGACCCACCGATATTACCTAATAACATATCAATTAGTTCGGGAAGCTCTCCCCCTCCTTTTAGGGCACCCAGAGGGGTTGCAAATGAGACCGCATCTATATCTGTAGCTTTTGTCAAAGGCCTGGTCCATGTAGTCATTCTTGCTCCGTAGGACACAACAAGAAAAGCACGAGCAGCTAATGCCGGGTTAACAAAATTATAGCCTAAACCTCCAAATAGCTGTTTTACAATAACTATAGCAAAAACAGACCCGATAATTGCCATCCAGAAAGGTAGTTCGGGCGGCAAATTCAATGCCAGAATAAAGCCTGTAACAGCAGCACTGAAATCTCCTATGGTATTATTTCTCTTTAAAATCTTACGCATTATATATTCGAATGCTACACTTGATATAACAGTAACTGCTATAAGTAATGCTGCTCTTAAACCAAAGAAATAGACTCCGGCAAAAGCTGCAGGAATTAGCGCAATTATAACATCCAGCATCAGCTTTTTAGTAGTGACCTCACTCCTTATATGTGGAGAAGCGTTCACAAACAGCGTATTTTCCAAAATGATTCCCCCTTATTGTATCCATGCGAAGCATTACTGCTTCGAGCTAATAGTATCAATAAATAAATCCCTAATTAAATTTACTTTTTTGCCTTTCTTCGCAGGACATCTTTTCCCAGTCTTATCGACTGAGTCAAAAGCCTCTTAGCCGGGCATATATAGGCACAAGCTCCACATTCAATACAATCTAGAGTATTGTAATTACCAAGATCATCAAATAAGTTTGCCTTAACCAATCTGTCAATGTCAAAGGGCAGAAGATTCATGGGGCAAACTTTAACACAGCGTCCGCACCTAATACAAGCATTTTCATCGGGTATCTTTCCGTCTTTTTCGTTAAAAGCCAGCAAGGCATTGGTGTATTTCATTACCGGTATTTCATCCGAGTATAACGAAACTCCCATCATAGGACCACCCATAATAAATTTTACAGGATCCGATTTAAAACCACCGCTATAATCAAACACCTCACCAATTGGGGTTCCTATCAGAACTTCGACATTCTGAGGTGTTTTCACCGATGAGCCATCCACTGTAACACGCTTTTTAATTAGAGGCATTCCAGTCTTCAAGTATTCGGCAACAAAAGATACGCTGGCAACATTCATTACCAGGCAACCGACTTCTGAAGGAAGCTTTCCTGACGGAACCTCACGTCCTGTTAAGGTTTTAATAAGCATTTTCTCGGCACCTTGCGGGTATCGGGATTTCAAGCTTTGAACAGTAATACCGTCTATGGATTTAACAGCCTCTTTGAGCTTTTTAATGGCTTCCGGCTTATTATCTTCAGTTCCTATTATGGCTCTGGGAATACCGGTCCACTTAATTACATGTTTTATCCCCTCAATAATATTCTCTGTATTTTCCATACACTCACGATAATCAGAGGTAATATAAGGTTCACACTCAGCCGCGTTGATAATAAGGGTATCTATTTTCGTATTTTTGGGAGGATTTAGCTTTACATGAGCCGGGAAACCCGCTCCGCCAAGTCCGGTTAATCCAGAAGCCCTGATGGCTTTCAAAAATGAATCCTTACTGTCAACCACAGGTGTCTTGATATCCTCAGAAATATCTTGAAGCCCGTCGGGCTTGATTTCAATACAAACTATCGGTTTGTTGCCGGAAATAATCCGTTCATCAACGGAAACTACAGTTCCAGAAACACTTGAATGAATAGGGACTGAAACAAATGCCTCTGAGTCTCCGAGCACTTGTCCTACCTTAACTGCGTCGCCCTTTTTCACCAGTGCCTGGCACGGGGCTCCAATATGCTGTACCATGGGAACTATAATTTTTGTAGGGATTCCCATTTTGACAGTTGCACACTCCATAGTATTTTTAAACTGTAAAGGATGTACACCGCCTTTAAAATCTTGGAATTTCATCCAACCAACTCCATCTATCAAATAAAAAACATAATTAAAACATAATAGAATAATTATCGACCTTAAATATAATAACACAGCATTTGCATTTTTAAAAGACTTAAAGATTGTTAAATATCCTACAAACAAAGGGATACAGAGTATACTTAATGTATTTAGTATACAGTATTGGCTGATAAAGCTATATTTGAAAATAATCAATATGTTAAATTTGCTTGTATAAAAGGAGAATTTTGTTTAGAATAGGAGTGATAGTCTTATCCCAAGTATGATTTAATATTATTCATAATTTTATTTGATATTGTAAAATTGGATTATATTGTTAAATAATTAACTATATTACTGAAAGGAGTTCTAATCGTGAAAGTAAACATTACAGAAACTGTATTAAGAGATGCCAACCAATCTTTGATTGCCACAAGATTGCCATTCAGGAATTTTGAACCTGTGTTGGAGAAAATTGATGAAGCCGGATATGCTTCTATTGAATGCTGGGGGGGTGCAACCTTTGATTCATGTCTCAGATACCTGTCTGAGGATCCATGGGAAAGGTTGCGAAAAATTAAATCAAAGGTCAAAAAAACAAAGCTTCAAATGTTATTAAGAGGCCAGAATATATTAGGTTACAAACATTACCCCGATGATGTAGTAAGAAAATTCGTTGAATATTCCATTAAAAATGGTATGGACATAATAAGAATTTTTGATGCACTCAATGATTTCAGAAACATTGAAGTTGCAGTTAATGAAACCCTAAGATGCGGCGGGCACGCTCAGGGTGCTATTTGTTATACCCTAAGCCCTATACACAATCTTGAAAACTATGCAAAGATGGGAAAGGCTCTTGAAGAAATGGGAGTTAACTCAATTTGTATCAAAGATATGGCGGGAATCATGGGGCCCCAGGAAGCTTATGATTTATTTAAAGCCTTAAAAGAAACTGTAAAAATCCCTCTGATACTTCATACTCATTCAACCACAGGTCTCGGACCCATTACGTATATAAAAGCTGTTGAAGCCGGATGCTCTGGCATTGATACAGCTATTTCCGCATTCTCCGGTGGTACCTCTCAGCCTGCTACAGAAACATTGAGTTATGCTCTAAAGCAGATGGGCTACGAAACAGGTCTTAATGAGAATGTCCTCAAAGAAATTAATGACTTCTTTAAACCTTTAAAGGATACATTCTTGAAATCCGGCATCCTTAACCCCTATGTAATGGGGACTGAAACCGACGCTCTGGTTTATCAGATTCCGGGTGGAATGCTTTCAAACCTCATTTCACAGCTCAAACAACAAAATTCTTTAGATAGGCTGGATGAGGTTCTGCAGGAGACTCCTAGAGTCAGAGAGGATCTGGGTTATCCACCCCTTGTAACACCTATGAGCCAAATGGTGGGTGTTCAGGCTGCCACTAATGTGTTGATGGGTGAACGTTATAAGAATGTCTCCAAAGAAGTTAAGGCCTATTTTAAGGGCGAATACGGAAAAGCCCCCGGTGAGCTTAACAAGGATCTTGTTGAGAAAGTTCTTGGAGATGAAAAACCTATTACGACCAGATTTGCTGATACTTTGAAACCGGAATTTGAGAATACTAAGAAAAAGCTTGGCAACATTGCTGAATCTGACGAAGATGTGCTTTCCTACATTGCATTCCCGCAAATTGCGGAGAAATTCTTTAAGGAAAGAGAAGAAAGAAAGACCTCAACCGTCAGATACTCAATTAAAAAATTATAAAAGGCGGTATGTTTTATGTCATTTTTAAATAGTTTACTTATTTCATTTATAGGGTTAGGGTTGGTATTTGTTGTGCTAATTGGTTTGAGTGCCGCTATTACACTTGAATCAAAAGTATTAAATTTCTTTAGAGGTAAAGATAAAAAACCTATCTCTGATATTAATGACGATTCTTCCATTGCTGAAGATAATGCGGTAAATTGGGCCGATGCCGGAGAGTTGAAATTAATAGAGGTCGAAGAAAAAACTGCGGCTATGATTATGGCAATAGTGAGCGAGGAATCTGAAATTCCTTTAGCTGAATTACATTTTAAAAGTATAAAAGCATTGAATTAATACTTTGCATTGTTAGGAGGATTAACATGAAATATATCGTAACTTTAAACGATAAAAATTATGAAGTGGAAGTTGAAAAAGGACAGGCTACAATCCTTAAAACCACTCAAGCTACCGCGCCTGTTGTTGCGCAAGCTACAGTAGCAGCACCTACAGTAGCACCTACGCCGGTAGCTAATACCACTGCCCCGAGCAGTATCACAGGCGAAGCTATAAAGGCTCCAATGCCGGGAACTATCCTTAGTGTAAAGGTTTCACCCGGAACATTTGTTAAAAAAGGTGATACTGTCGTTATTTTAGAAGCTATGAAAATGGAAAATGAAATCAGTGCCCCTCGTGACGGTGTGGTAGCTGAAATACTTAAGACCGCCGGTGCATCTGTATCAACCGGCGATGTTCTTCTGTCAATAAAATAGGGGGTAAAAAGAATACATGACATACTCATTAGGTGAAACAATAAATAAAATATGGAGCTTGTCAGGATTTGCCGCTATAACTTGGCGTGAAATGCTGATGATAATAATTTCTTTCGTTCTGATTTATCTTGCAATTGCCAAAAAGTTTGAGCCTCTTCTTCTTCTCCCTATTGCTTTCGGTATGCTTTTGGCAAATATGCCAATGACAGACCTTCTGGCTGAACCTCTGGGTGACCAGCCGGGTGGATTGCTCTATTATCTGTATCAAGGTATAGAACTAGGCATTTACCCATCCCTCATCTTTTTGGGAATTGGTGCTATGACTGACTTCGGCCCTCTTATTGCAAGACCTTCAAGTCTATTTTTGGGAGCTGCATCTCAGCTTGGCATTTACATTGCATTTGTTGTGGCAGTAGCTTTAGGCTTCTTGCCGGAAGAGGCTGCCTCTATTGGTATAATAGGAGGAGCAGACGGCCCTACAGCAATTTGGCTTACATCAAAGCTGGCCAAGGACTTGCTTCCCGCAATTGCCATTGCGGCCTATTCATATATGGCGCTTATACCAATGATTCAGCCACCTCTTATGAGGCTCTTAACCACAAAAAAGGAAAGAGAAATCAAAATGGAACAGCTCAGAGAAGTTTCCAAGCTTGAAAAAATAATTTTTCCAATTGTTGTTACCATTTTGTGCACACTCCTCCTGCCTTCAGTGGCACCGCTTATCGGCATGCTCATGCTGGGAAATCTTTTTAAGGAATCCGGAGTAGTTGACAGAATTTCTAAAACTGCACAGAATGAGTTAATAAATATAGTTACAATCTTCCTTGGCTTAACGGTAGGGGCAAAAGCTGTTGGAGATAAATTCCTTCAGCCTGAAACGCTTATGATTATTGGTCTTGGATTAACCGCATTTTGTTTCAGTACCATTGGAGGATTGCTCCTTGGTAAATTAATGTGTTGGCTTTCAGGAGGAAAAATCAATCCTCTTATCGGTTCGGCCGGTGTTTCGGCAGTTCCTATGGCAGCCAGAGTATCCCAGGTTGAAGGCCAGAAGGCCAATCCGAGCAATTACCTTTTGATGCACGCTATGGGGCCTAATGTTGCAGGTGTTATCGGTTCAGCCGTTGCCGCTGGTGTATTATATGCATTGTTTGGCAAATAAGAACACTATTTAGAGTTCAACACGAATTGCATTGATATAATGCTACAAATAGTTTTTACAGTCAAATTAAGGGGCAGTCTCAAATTGGGACTGCCCCTTTAGTCGTTTCTTTATTATTAAAATTATATTGCTGTTAATGATTCAAAAATTCATCAAACCAGCCCAAAAAGCAAATCACCATATGTGGGAATTGGCCATAGGTTTGCATCCATCATATTTTCAAGCTTATCTGCATCCTTTCGCAGATCCTCCATAATGGGTATAACCATTTCCATCAATGCCCTTGCCTTAATAAGTGTATCTCCCATCATCTTATCAAGTGTTTCAATAGAGTCATTAAGTGCCTCAGCATCAATTCTGAGGCTTGTTGTAAACATAACAAGCTTATCAAGAGCCTTTTTGGTCGGTTTGGATTCAGCTCCCGCTGAATTCAAGGCTGACACCGTATCTGCAACACGCTTTACATAGTAAAGAGCTGCCGGAAGAATCTGCCGGCTAATCATTTCTGCCATAGTAAGTGCTTCTATTCTTACTGTTTTTATATAGTTCTCAAGCTGTATCTCATACCTGGAATGAACTTCGATAGGAGTTAATACACCAATTCTTTTAAATAATTCAATGTTTTTTTCATCAATTAATGCCGGGATAGCATCAACAGCTGTTCTAAGATTGGGTAATCCTCTTTTCTCTGCTTCGGAAACCCATTCTTCAGAATAATTATTACCATTAAAAATAATACGCTTATGCTTTTTAATAATATCTTTAACAACGCAATGTACCTCTGTCTGGAAGTCCGATGCTTTTTCAAGCCTGTCGGCTATCTTGTTCAGCGAATCAGCCACTATGGTGTTTATTATAAAATTGGGAGTGGCAATGGACTGAGATGACCCTACCATTCTAAACTCAAACTTATTTCCGGTAAACGCAAACGGCGATGTCCTATTTCTGTCAGTTGTATCCTTTGGCAGAATAGGCAATGTCAAAACACCTATTTCTAGGGTTCTGCAGTTTCCGTTATTCTTAGCCACACCTGTTTCAATCTGTTCAAAAACACTTGTCAGCTCTTCACCCAAATATATCGATACGATTGCGGGTGGGGCTTCATTTGCTCCCAACCGATGGTCATTTGCTGCCGATGCTACCGAAAAACGTAATAAATCGGCATATTCATCAACAGCTTTGATTACTGCACATACAAAAATAAGAAACTGGGCATTATCAAGGGGAGTTACTCCTGAATCCAGCAGGTTCTTGCCTTCATCGGTGGAAAGGGACCAATTATTATGCTTACCTGAACCGTTTACTCCTGCAAAAGGCTTCTCATGTAGCAAGCATGCCAGGCCAAGTCTGTCTGCAACGCTTTTCATAACCTCCATTGTCAGCTGGTTATGGTCGGTAGCAATATTAGTTGTTGAGTATACAGGAGCAAGCTCGTGCTGGGCAGGAGCAGCTTCATTGTGCTTAGTTTTAGCGGTTACTCCTAGCCTCCAGAGCTCTGCATCAAGCTCATGCATAAACTGGGAGACCCTATCCTTAAGATTACCGAAATAATGATCATCAAGTTCCTGTCCCTTAGGAGGCTTCGCTCCGAAAAGGGTTCTTCCTGTATATATAAGGTCTTTTCTTTTCATGAAATATCCTTTGTCAACCAAAAAATACTCCTGTTCGGCACCCATTGTTGTAACTACATTTTTCGTGGTTGTATCACCAAATAACCTGAGTATCCTCAATGCGGATTTTGAAATTGCTTCCATCGATCTTAAAAGAGGAGTCTTAAGGTCCAATGCTTCTCCGGTATAAGAGCAAAATGCGGTAGGTATGAATAATGTTCTGTCCTTAACAAAGGCAGGAGAAGTACAATCCCATGCAGTATACCCCCTGGCTTCAAAGGTTACTCTTAAGCCACCTGACGGAAATGATGATGCATCAGGCTCACCCCTTATAAGCTCCTTACTTGAGAACTCCATTATAGCTCTTCCGTCTTTAGTGGGAGTCAAAAACGAATCATGCTTACCTGCGGTTATACCAGTCATTGGCTGAAACCAGTGCGTATAATGTGTCGCTCCCTTTTCCACCGCCCAATCCTTCATAACACATGCTACTACCTCAGCAACCTCCGGGTCCAGTGGCAATCCTAAGTTTATGGTTTCTTTCAACTTTTTATAAGTGGCCTTGGGAAGGCGCCCCCGCATTACCGAATCGTTAAAAACATTCATACCAAATATATCCGAACTAAATACCACAGTGTCTTTCTCCATTTTCGTCCTCCTCAATATATAAAAGGCGTTTCATCTGTTAAAACGCCCCCTGAATTCTCAAAATACAATAATTTAGAACTGATTATAACAGATACCATATTTAGCGTCAATTCGTATTCTTTTTATTGACACTACATTACATGCTATATATCGGCTTAATTTCGTATGAATTATTATATATTTTTATTTTGTATACAATTTTAATCCTTTTATTAGATATTTTTAATTAAACTCTTATGGTATTTATACCCTCTGCCAGTATAATGTTACTTATTACCAAACTGCTATTGAAAATATCTTATTGGAGGTTTAAATATGTATAATTATTTATTTTCTATTAAGGACGCATTTATAAAAAGGTTTGGCCCTGTTTTGGGCTACCCGCTTATGGTTATTTGCCTCTTCGTTACCTTAACGGTAATCATATACATAATAAAATTATTTTTCTCGGCAGCATTGGTGTTTTTGATTGCTTTTTGCATATTGTTCGGAATCTATAGATTGAACGAAGTAATACATGCCAAAAAGAAATAAGTCAAAGATATCTCTGGAGCTCTACGACGAGTATGTTTTTTACATGGAACGGGTCTCCCCTACCCTGCAATGTAGCCATGGTTTTACCCATCAAAAATACCATGGCCTTTTCTTTTCCTGATATATAGTCATTGAGTGCCTTCGGGTTTTCCTTAATTACCTCCCTTACGGCTTCTCTTACAAGAGTTTCATCTCTTTGTACATAAAGAGCTAATCTCTTTATTATATTAATGGGATCCTCCCCTGTTTCAAGCAATACATCTATAACCTGAATAGCCGAAGCGTGTGTTATTTCACCCTTTTCCAGTGAGAGAAGAATCCGTCCAAAATTATAACCACTTAAGCTAGAATTGAGAATTTCTTCCCCCTTTTCCTTTATTCTTCTCATGGTATCAGTCATAATCCAGTTGCTGACAAGCTTCGGATTGCCACAAATTTCAGATGCTCTGTCAAAAAAATCAGCAAGAGTCTTGTTTAGTGTTATAAGAGCGGCATCATATTTCGGTATCCCAAGCTGACTTACATATCTATCTCTTCTCTGGCGAGGAAGCTCAGGTATGCTTGCCTGAATAGCCTTTGTGAGATTATCATCGATGCGTATAGGGGTAAGGTCAGGCTCAGGAAAATATCGGTAATCCATGGCTTTTTCCTTGTCTCGCATCATTATGCTCTCGCCTTTATTGTCATCCCATCTTCTGGTCTCCTGATATACCTTCTGTCCAGATTCTAATCTCTGGGTCTGACGCTCTGCCTCAGCCAATGCCGCTCTTTCAACTGCTCTTAAGGAGTTTATATTCTTCATTTCTGTTCTTACGCCAAGAGCTTCATAGCCTTTTGGCTTAAGAGAGAGGTTAACATCTGCTCTCAGGGAGCCCTCCTGCATTTTGCAATCAGAAACCTCAGTATACTCCAGTATAGATTTTACTGTCTCAAGAAAAATTCTCGCCTCCTCTGGCGACCTAAGGTCGGGCCTGGTTACAATCTCTATCAGAGGCACTCCACACCGATTATAATCGATAAGAGAGCTCTGTTCATGTGAGCAATGAATTAACTTACCCGCGTCCTCTTCAATATGAATACGCTCGATTTCAATCCTTTTTATCTCGTCTCCGACTTCTATATCCACATAGCCATCATAACAAATCGGCAAATTATACTGCGATACCTGATATGCCTTGGGCATATCAGGGTAAAAATAGTTTTTACGGTCAAACTTGCTGAAATGGGCTATCTTGCATTGCATGGCAAGGCCTGCCTTAATTGTATATTCCAATACTTTTTTATTAAGCACCGGGAGCGTTCCGGGTATTCCAAGACATATAGGGCAGCATCTTGTATTGGGTTCACCACCAAACTCGTTCTTACAGCCGCAAAAAATTTTAGAACTTGTTTTGAGCTCCGAGTGTATTTCAAGACCGATAACCATATCATATTTCATCACAAGTCCTCCTTACCCTAACTGATTTCAAGCCTGCCAATTGCCCTTTCAATGGATTTGCCTACATTCAGAAGAAGCCTTTCACTAAAAGGTTTTCCTATTAGTTGTATGCCCACCGGCAAACCG
>CAYUZC010000058.1:4376-10027 GCA_964449525.1 uncultured Ruminiclostridium sp. | reverse complement strand
TTCCACCAGGCAGGTTTTATAGGCCCTTCATATTTCATAGGAGTATCCGGCTCGCTGTTTAACAGCTCTAAAACCACATTTAGAAAGTCATGGTCAACAAAGCCTTTGGTCAGCTTTGGGAGAGCTTTCAGTTTGATGTTACCCACTATGGGATTTTTAATTAATACCTCACTGTATCCCATTTGCAGCAACAGCTTATTTACTACATCCTTACCTACAGGGTTGCTGTATAAATCTTTGATACGATTATTGACAGTAAGCATACTAAATCCTCACTCTTCGTTAAAATCTCCCCGCTCTTTAAGCTCCGATACAATTTTTTCAAAATATTTTTTATCTATCTTGAACTTTGATTTGTAAACGAAATAACCTGCTGCAATAGATATAAGGGGCAGTATCAGCATTGCCAGCTTCATTATAAGGAGTCCCGTTTCGGTAACATCGCTTGGAGTCTGGGCAGCGTTTATACCTGAAATAATAAGGGTTACCCCCACAATACCACTGGCTATGGCTCCCCCAATCTTGTTAATAAAGGGTTGAACCGAGAAGGTAATACTTTCGTTTCGGCGCCCCAGCTTCCACTGACCGTATTCCACGGTGTCAGCCAGGAACATCAGCATAAGAACCTGAATAAAAGCCTCCCCTATAAAAATCAAAACCCCCGCTATGCCTATGGGAATCATATTCATCGGCGATAAGAAAAAGAGTATGTAACCAATTACGACAAGGATTGTTGAAAATGCATAGAGCTGTTTTCTGCTGTACTTTTTTGTCAATGTAGGGAATACCAACAACGCCAGAAGCTGAGATACACCTAACACGCCTGCAAAAACCATATACATACCCTCATTTTTAAAGGCATATTTAAAATAATAAATTCCAAAGCTTGTAGTAGTGATGTACCCAATCATAAACAAGGCCATTGAAACAGCCGTATATAGAAGCTGATCATTTTTAAACAGTACCCCAAACATCTCTTTTAGCGATGTGGTATCGGTCTTTGCGCTTATGCTCCTATTCTCTCTGACACCGAAGACTGTGAAACATAAAAATAGCAATGAAATGATGACTATGCCCGTAGCTACAGTAAACCATGCATTGGTGTCATCTCCCATTGCACCTGTAATTAAGGGAATTCCTATAACACCTATGTACATTCCCACATTGGCGCAGATCCTGGCAAAGGAGCCTGTCTTTTCCCTCTCGCCTTGATCTATTGAAAGGGATGGTAGCATGGACCAGTACGCAATATCATTGGCGCCATAAGTTAAGTCCCAAGCAAGATATATGATGATAAAGGAGATAACATACCCTAACCCTCTCAACCCCAAGTCAGTAAACAGGAGTACAGTTAAAATTCCGCCAATAACACCACCTATGGTAATCCATGGCTTGAATTTACCATAACGTGAACGGGTATTATCAACTAAAACACCCATTACAGGATCGTTTACCGCATCAAATATCCGCAATATTGTAAGGGCTGCTGTCATATACCACATAGTTGAGTCAGGAAGGTTCAAAACATCTGTGAGATAGTACATAAAATACATGCTGACGAGGTTATACAGCATGTCTCTCCCAACTGTACCAAGGCCGAAAAAATATCTGTTTCGTTTAGCGTTGTTCATAACGCGCCTCCTTAATCATCAATTCTTTCAGTGATGTATATATAGGAACCAAAATCGCCGAGTATACGAAGGTTTTTATTATAGCCCGTCCCCATAAACTGGTTCGAAAGCGGTATTCCGGATTCTAAAGCATGGGAAGAGCATTTGAAGGATTCTTCGCTGTCGGCAAGACTGAAATGGCGGTTTGCCATACGCATTACAAAGCCATCGGGCTTAATCTCCACAGGCATAATATGCTTCAGGAGTTCACCAAAACGGCCAAGGTATAGGTGCTGCGGCCTAGCCCTCACATTATATCTACCCTTGTTCAGCCCTTTTACTATAAGTTTATCATCACTCTCGGCTGCATTAACTTGGGTTTGAAAAAACCCTGATAACGCGGTTTTTTTCTCCTCATCCACAACTTGCCATAAAACTTTATTTTGTTTGCTTCCGGAGATCCGTGAAAAGGTTCCAAATTGATATATCTTACGATACTTTTTATAAAAATCGATTTGATTGGCAATATCTTTTTTCTCTTCTGGTGACAGGTTTTTTATGTCTAACTCATACCCTAAGCATCCAAAAGCTGACACATTAAATCGTGTTGATAACGGAGTGTCCCTTAGTGTTTGCTGGTGAGGAGCTTGAGATACATGGGAGCCTACAGTGGATAAAGGATAGAAATGGGATAAGCCTGTTTGAATTTTTAGTCTTTCAATTGGGTCGGTATCATCTGAGGCCCATATTTGCTGGCTAAAGCACAGCATCCCTAAATCAAAGCGGTTTCCCCCGCTGGCACAGCTCTCTAATAGGATATTGGGTCTTTCATCAAAAATCCGGGATAATATTTCATATAAGCCGAGAATATAGCGGTGATAAAATTCACCTTGATTCTTTATAGCTGATGAATATGCCTCCGCAATATTTCTGTTCATATCCCACTTAACATAGCTTATATTAGATTCATCGAGTATCCGAGAGACATTTTCGACGATATAATCCCTTACTTCTTTTTTGCACAAATCCAATACAAGCTGATTTCTTCCGAGTACAGGCTTTCTGGTGGGATGTTTCACTGCATATTCGGGATGGATACGATATAAATCGCTGTTAGGATTAACCATCTCAGGCTCAAACCATAAGCCAAAATCCAACCCCATTGAGCGTATTTTATCAGCGAATTTTTTTAAGCCATTAGGAAGCTTTTTGGTATTTACATTGTAATCTCCTAAACCTGCATTGTCGCTGTTTCTTTCACCGAACCATCCATCATCTAATACAAAAAGCTCGGCTCCGAGTTCCTTTGCATTTTTCGCCAGTTTAATTAGCTTTCCCTCATCAAAATTGAAAAAGGTAGCCTCCCAGTTATTAAACAGTACAGGCCTTTCATGGTTTTTCCATTGCCCTCTCACAATATGGTTGTTTACAAAATAATGCATATTATGGCTCATGCCGTTAAAGCCTTTGTAGCTAAATGTCATAACAGCTTCGGGAGTTTCAAAGCTCTCGCTCTCATTTAACTCCCATTCAAACAAATGAGGATTTATTCCCGTCAAAACCCTAATAATATCGCGTCCGTTCTTATCCACGCTGCTTTGGTGGTTTCCGCTATAGATGAGATTAAAGCCGAAAACGCGCCCATTATCCTCAGTACATCTTTCCTCTGCAAGCATGAACGCAGGGTTATGACGACTGCTGCTGTTCCCTGTGTTGGATGAGTTAATGATAATTCCATGCTCCACATTTCGCCGATTCAGATGGGCTTCTTTTATCCATCCTCCGTCCAGTGTGTACATATTGAACTTTTCCGGATGCAAATCAACCATCATGCTCATAAAGCGCCGAATGTGAAGGGGACTGGGGCTATTATTCGTAAGTACCGCCCTCCGGGTTATAACATTTGCTTTTTCGAATACGGTATAATAAAGAGAGATGATTACATCGAAAGCGGTATCTTTTAAATTAACAACAAGTGTTTGATCTCCTTCGTAAGCTGACGGTAGGCCTTTCATCGGAATTGATTCATTTTGGATGTCATGTGAATCATAGATAAAATCGCTAATAAAAGACCCGTCAGGCATTTTAATCTCCGCGGGACTCTGCCGGTAGTCTCCCCGACCATTATCTGACCACTCAAGGCATATATTATCAAGGTTGTAATACTCATCTGATTCATCATAATCTACACTGTTACCTATCACGGCTGTGCGTTTTTGAGCTAAAACTTCGGCCAAATCATCGGTTTCTAAGCTTGCACCGTAATAAACATGCTCCAAATGGCCAAATTTTGTGATACGGAACATATATGTAGTATTTGCCGTATCAAGTCTGAAAGTATTTTCATTAAAGAGAATCATTTTCTTTTGCTCCTTTTATAGGATTGTCGATGCAGTTTCAACCACACATATTCGCCTCGGTGAGATACTTTGCGTCCACTTCACAATTCTAGTATTTAATAATGATATTCTTGATTTTGAACATACTTCTCATAAATTCCTGCTGTTACACCATCTGATTTGATAACCTCAGAATAGAAGTGCCCTGACTCTTTTATTGTGCGGTTTTGAGTTTCATAATCCACATGTACTAAACCAAATCTGGCACTCTCCCCTTCCAACCACTCAAAGTTGTCACAAAAGCACCAATGATAGTACCTTTCGATAGGTAAGTTAGATTCGCAAAGAGCTTTTAAATGATCGTAAATATAACGGCAACGGAAGGTGTCATTATTATCACAGGTTCCGTTCTCAGTAATATATATGGGTCTTTTTAGAATACTATATACTTCATTAGCACAGCGGACTATTCCTTCAGGGTATATTTCCCAACCCAAATCATTTCTATAGGAGCCTTTTTTCACCCCGTCACCAAAATTTGATACTGTAGAGCGGGTATAATAATTAATTGCAATAAAATCACAATATTCACCCGTTTTGAGCTTTGCATTGTTTTTTAAGGGCCATTCAAATTGGCCTAAACACATAGCTTTAGTAATAGCACTCTGGAAAAAATATTGGGTAAGCTTTGAACAAATTTTATGATATAAATTTTGTGGATTTGTCGGGTCGAACACCCGCAAATGATTTGCAAAACTAACTTTAGTATCATTATAGCCCATTTTCTCTCGCATTTTATGTATCATCTCGTAGGCTTGGATATGACAAGTAACCATATTCGTCATTACCTTCATGGCCTTCCACATTGATTTTTCACCGGGAGGCCAATCGCCATAGAAAAATGATTCTGTAGCATATACATTCGGCTCATTTATGGTAATATACTCAGAAATCAAATCACCAAATGACTTTACCACAAGGTCTACCAACTCCAAATAATACTTATTGTTCTCAGACTTGGTGAAACCGCCTTTTTTTTCGAACCACATGGGGTTTGTAAAGTGATGTATGGTCAAAAGTAATGATATGCCTTTTTCTTTAAGATATAAAATTTCCTCGCGGTAATGGGCGACGACAGCTTCATCAACTGTATCCTCGGTGGGACAAAGCCGTGCCCATTCAATGCCGAAGCGATAGATTCTTAGCCCCATGGATGACATTACATCAGCATCCTCTTGCCAACGATCATAATGCTCATTGGTTCTGGCGGGATTAGTGCCATCCTTGATTTTACCCCGGTTATACCAATCATTCCAGTTATGGTTCAGTTCTCCACCTTCAATTTGTGTTGCCGCCGAAGCCGCTCCCAATAAGAAATCCGGTTTTAGCTTGAACATCATAACAACACCTCCATTTTTCAGTAAAATATTACTTATAATTAGGTCTAATAATTGGGGTGAATACTTACCACTATCTTACTACAAAAACAAACTGTCTGCCATTAATCAGTACCTTTTATTGTCTTAACCAGGTAGTTAAATACATGTGGGGTGGTGAATTATTAGCTCACCACCCCATATGTCAAAATTTTTATCTTTTGTTTCTTTTAATTAACATTTCGGCTTATCATTGAATGGGCAGCAACATGTATTTATCAGACAGATGACCGTAAGTAGTAAAGTTAATACACCTAAACCAATTA
>CAYUZC010000058.1:0-4276 GCA_964449525.1 uncultured Ruminiclostridium sp. | reverse complement strand
GTGCCTATACATAGAATCTTTTTGCAACCAAACATATTTTTCACCTCCTCCAGCTTTTTAATGTACGAATGTATACTCGTCCCACTATCAGTATATTGTACAAGCCTAAAGGAAGTTACAGGTTTTTACCTGTGTATGTCATTAAACAAAGTAACGATACTATTCTGAGCTAAGCGAAGAGGGCAATGCATCATCACCGGCGCTTTCATCTTCAGCTTTGTTAATATTATTCTTGCCTGATGTTCGGGTTTTAATTTCAGCAGTTATCCACACTATTACGGGAATAATAATTTGGAAGGGAATGGCGTAATACGGATATATGTCTGTAGCCCATTCAATTAATTCTGCCGCATCGCTATGAACTATTATTGAATATAGGGCCAGTAGTATACCTATAGGAGCAGCCATTTTGCGATAATCCTTTATATTGAATAAGTGAGATACACCTTTTGTTACCGCATACAGGCAAACAGTGGCTTTTGTATATCCGCTTATCATAAAAACTAAAGCTATGGAAGCTTCTATTCTCTGGATGAAGCTCCCTATTCTGATTAATCTGCTTGATGCATAAGAAGCAAAATTCTGTATTAGTATGTTAGGGACGCCCAAAACCAGAACCGATCTCAATGATATCACTAATAAGAGAATACCACCGAATAAAAGTGAAGAATAATATATTTTATATATACTGCTGTTTCTTCTGATTTTCCCCATTAAGCATAAAAATACTACTAACTCAGCAAAAGGAAAGGTGAAAACACCAAAAGAGACTTTCAGTACAGGTTGTAGCCCATCATATAGAACAGGTTTTAAATTACTGAAATTAAAAAGTGGTATAGATAAAAAAGTCACTGTGATTATCATTAAAAGAAATATAGGGGAAAAAATAGCAATAGATCTACCAAGAAGCTCTATGCCGCCCCTGACTGCCCATATAACAAGAATAGTAGAAGAAAATGCAAGTACACAAACAGGCGTCTCTGATAATGAAATAATCCGCACAAACTCCATAAAATCTCTTATTATAAGTGCTGTCAAGCGAAAGGCATATGATATAAATATTAATGAAAGTATTTTACCAAACACTTTTCCAAAAAGAGTATTTAATATTTCATAAATGTCTTTCCCGGGAAAAAGTGTGGATATTCTTGCGTAGACAAAAATTATTAAGCTAGCCATTACCATAGCAATAATAATGGCTAACCATACATCTTGTTTTGCTTGTGAACCGGCTCCTAAAACGGCAGAGCTTCCAACAATAAAGCTCGATATAATAAAGACTGCCTGTTTTTGGCTTATAACTTCTTTTTCCAATTAAATACTTCCTTCATTATTTTAGTTTAATCCAAAAATAAAAGTTACTATTTTTCTTATAGGCTCGGTTGTGGTTGGTATCTCGACATCTAAATCCATGAAAACGGCAATTATTAAGGCAGTCAAAAATAGGCTTCCGGAAAGAAAGAAACTTACCCATTCCTCATTTTTATATTGAGGTATAAGATCAATAGTCACAAATATAAAAACAGTAATTACTACGCTTAAAGTATTCAATATTTTCTAGTCTCCATTCTTTATCGGCTTTATTAAAAGGCCTGTATGTCTGATATCTATATTTGTTACAACTGAAACTTCCAAATCTTCATAAATTTCGCTCCATTTTTCTCCCTGCTCCTTCCACACCTCTGGAAGCTCCTTGTAAAATCGATTTCCAAATCCAAAAATGTCTACTCCAAATTCTCTTTGTATTTTTTTTATTATGTTTTCAATTTTGTTTTTTAATTGTTCTTCGGCAATTTTTTTTAATTCTTTCCTTCCTTCCTCATCGTTATAACTTTTTTTTGAGTTGTGTTCAATAAGAGCAACCTTAGTATCAATGTCAATTATTATTGAAAACTTATTATCCTTATAAACCGGTTTTACATTCGTACCGCTATTCAGTATTTCTAAAGATATTTTTTCTTCATCTGTTTTGGAACCTAGATTTGCTACAATAATTCCGCCTTTTACCTCATCCAATATAAAGCTCAGAGCATATGTTTCTTCGTTATTAATAAACCCCTGTAGTCTATCTTCTTTAAAAATAGCTGTCCCGCATAGTTTTACAACTTTTTCTTCATTATTTTCTACCGTGCAGACGGAGGTCATAATACCCGAGATACCATCCTCAACTAAGGCGTTTACAAATTCGTATGCGGGAATAAGCAATGCTTTGGAAAGGCTTTTTTGCTCATCCAATATATTGGTTATTTCTACTGATAAAATTTCTGAGGTCAAGGCCTTTGCTTTTAATATTTCTCCAGCTGTTTCATTTTCCGAAACAAAAAGATTTATGTTTAATCTGGGCTCGGCATCTCTAAAGAAAAAATCTAATACTTTCAATACTCCTTCTCTCGCCACTTCCTGACTGATAATAACTACGGTTGTATGTCCAAAATATAATTTGGGGGAATTTTTGCTTATGGAATTTCGGATTGCGCTCATTAGAGTTTCACCTTCTGACTCAATCAGTACGGATTTTACTTTTTGTTCAGTGCCGGATTCCTGAAAATCAATAACTTCAAAAGTTAATAAATAATTCCCTTGTTCTGTCTTATCAATAGCAAAACCTTGTACAATAGTCATTTGGTCAACTTCTCTGTAATTCCAGCAAGCTGTAGTAAATGGTATAAATATGATTATATATAATAGCAGGAAAAGCTTTTTCATATCATTTACTCGCTTTCCCCATTTTCATTTTATTTTTTCCCGAAATAAATGCCGGTCTCTTTTTTAGAGACCAAAGGGGTGCTCTTATCATTATATCTTTGAGATCTTCGGGTTTTAGTGACGTATACGATAATAGGTAGGGCACGCCAAAGGATCTTATTGAACAAAGATGAAGAACTATTCCCATAACTCCAAAAATTACCCCGTAAAGACCTAAAAACCCTGCAAACAATACAAGGATAAACCTTATTATTATAGAAGGCCCTTTTATTTTTATTGACATCAGGCCTGTTAAGCCAGAAAGAGCAACAATTATAATTACAGAAGCACTTACAATTCTGGCTTCAACCGCAGCCGTTCCTAAAACAAGCGCACCTAAAATGCTAAGGGATTGTCCCACTTGAATTGGGACCCTCATGCCTACTTCTCTTAATATTTCAAAAGCAAAAATTAAACCCATCGTTTCTACAATTGTAGGAAAAGGTATTCCCTCCCTTGTTGCCGATAAACTGGAGAGCAGGGGGGACGGAATCATTTCCTGGTGAAATGTCAGAATAGCCACATAAAAGGCTGGCAGCAGAATTGTGATAATAAAACTTGTCATTCTAAGTATTCTGCCTACTGATGAATAATAAAAATTAATATAATAATCATCGCTTGTTTTAAAATATTCTTCAAACAAGAAAGGTAAGGTAAGTGCCGTTGGAGATCCATCTAACACAACTACAATATGCCCTTCAAGCATTTGTGCGGCAGCAGCATCGGGTCTTTCGGTACTACCTATCGTATCGAAAAGTGAATAAGGGGAATCCTGAATAAATTCAGCAATATAACCCGATGCCAAAATACCATCATAATCAATTTTATTTAACCTATCAAGTAATTCATTAAGAATCTGCTTGTTTACTATATCATCCAAGTAACAGATGCTTATATTAGTTTTGGTCTGTGCCCCTATAATAATATTTTTAATTTTCAAATTAGTTGTCGGAAGAATTCTTCGAATCATGGATAGATTCACAAGAATTGGCTCTACAAAACCTTCTCTGGGACCACGTTGAACTTTTTCATTTTCCGGTTCGGTTATTGACCTGGATTTCCATCCCTTAGTACATATAGCAAGGCCCTCATTGCATTGTTCCATTAATAATACGCTTTCACCACGTATAATCCTTATTACAAGCTCATCCACATCACATATTTTTTCGGCATGATTAGAAAGTATCACCTGCTCCAAAATAACATCTATATTTCCTTCAAAGTTTTTTGGAAGAGTGCTTAAAATTATAGGCTGAAGAATGTTTCTATTAGCTGTTTCGACATCTACCATACCATCAATATAAATAATGCAAAACCTAATATCGCCCTGCTCTTGGTTAGCAAAAAATCTTACGGTTACAGAGTCGTCCCCTTGAAAGATATCCTTAAAAAGACTAACATTATCCTCAAAGGATTTATTAAGCTCTTTTTGTGAATTTATACTCTCATTTTTATAGATTTTCTCTGCTTTTTTGTATTTTATTACGTTCACCCGCTAACGTTAGTTTTTACATGTGTAATTAATATATTT
>CAYUZC010000057.1:0-10076 GCA_964449525.1 uncultured Ruminiclostridium sp. | reverse complement strand
TTATTGTAGTTTTGTTCACTGTAATTATTTTGAAGATAGGAAGGAAGCATATAGTTGTAGATATAGGTTTTGTAAGGAAGAGCAACATATGCTGACTCTTTTCCGCAAGCCTCTATAAAACTCATTAGTTCGTTAGTTTTTTCGGCACTTAAGTCGATATCTTTTTCTGTATAAAGATATTCTATCGGCAAAATAAAACCATCAGCAATATATAAATCTCTGACCTTAATTTTTCCTTGAGCCAGTTCAATACGGCTGAACAGTTCCATAAAGTTTTCGCGAAAAGGGAAATGGTCATTATAATACTTTTCCAACCCTGATGGAAGATCTTGAAGGCTGCTTCTGTCTATTACGGGGAAAGGAGCAAGATAACGGTTTTCACTTTCACTTTTTGTTTGCTTGGGATAGATAAAAAAAGCAAAGAAAAGGTATATCGTTATTATTATATACGGAATAAAAATGAATAGATTAGATTTTTTTGAATTAGTCTCGCTTTGTTTCATCTTACCACCTAAAACCTAAAATATATAAATGGGTTATAGCTTGAGTTCCCCAAATACATGATTGATATAAAATATAATATAATAAGCCCAAACCCTGCCGTATAAGGGAAAAAGCGATGCTTTGATAAAGATAATACTAAATTTTTGATTAGCGGTGTACAGGCTACAATTGCAACTATTAGAAGCAAAAAATTATCATGAAGCAGGAGCATGGGATTTGCTAAATCAGTGGTAATACCAAACCCAAAGAGCTTCTTAAAATACATAACTGCATGGGAAAGACTATCTGTACGGAAAAAGACCCAGCCCATTACTGTAGCAATAATTAAATAGCAGTGTTGAAAAAATCGAGGTAACTTATATAGCAAATTTAATAGAAACACACGCTCTAAAGCGATCAAGAATCCAAAGTATAATCCCCATATGATAAAATTCCAACTGGCACCATGCCAAAGCCCTGTTAAAAACCACACAATTAAAAGATTACGGTAATTAGCCAATTGTGATTTGCATCTGCTTCCACCCAGAGGTATGTATACATAATCCCTAAAAAAGCTACCTAAGGAAATATGCCATCTGCGCCAGAATTCACCTACGGATTTTGAAATATAAGGATAATTAAAGTTCTCATCAACCTCAAAGCCAAACATTCTTCCGAGACCTATTGCCATATCGGAGTAGCCGGAAAAGTCAAAATATATTTGCAGACTATAGCTGATAAGCCCGATCCAAGCGGATAAAACCCCAAAGGTGCCACTCTTAAAATTAAAAACACTATCGGCAATTAAAGCCAGATTGTTTGATAAAATCATTTTTTTACCTAGGCCTATAATTAATTTTGTTATTCCCCGGGTAAACATATTTAAGGTATGACCTCTGTTTTCCAATTGTATAGAAATAGCAGAGTATTTTACTATAGGTCCGGCTGTTAATTGAGGGAACAATGAGATATAAAGGGCAAGATTGATAAAATTTTTCTGTGTGGGCACGGAGCCCCTATATACATCTACAAGATAAGTTATAATCTTAAAGGTATAAAATGAAATTCCTAAAGGTAGTGCCATTTTCGGCACCGGTATCTGTAACGGAAGTATATTACTAATGTTTGTTACTAAAAACGGTAGGTATTTGAAAAGCACAATAAGCCCCACATTAAAAACTATCGAGGCAATAAGGTAGAGCTTTTTTCTGGTTAAGCTACTATGTATCAGAAGACCAAAGGCATAATTAATAATAATTGATACAGGAAGTAACAGGACGTAAATAGGCTCACCCCAGGCATAAAAAAATATGCTGACAAGAAAAAGAAAAATATTCTTATACCGGGTACCCGGTAAGAGGTAATAGCCTACCAATACTAATGGCAGGAACAGGAAGAGAAATATCAGGCTACTGAATAACATAATAAAATCCCTTGCTCATTAATAATATTTTTTCATTCGGAGAAAACTAATAATACTATTTTACCATATAATAACTTTACAAAGCTATTACTTAAATGCTTCATAAAATTTATGGCAGGCGGAGACCTTAAAGTAGGGTGCATCGTCATAGCTAACTTATGGTATTATATTTACTAGACGACTTAGAGAGAATTGCGAGGTATTAAAATGGAGTGTGGCGAATTACTGAAAAAGCTAAGTGATATCATAGCTGTTGCCGGTAGAGAAAACATGGCAACCGAGAAGATAGCCGGGCTTTTTAAGCAGTATTGTGATGATGTAAGCGTGGATGCTTTTTATAACGTTATAGGGTTTAAGAAGGGACATTCAGTAAACCCCGGAAATGTTCTTGTGACAGCTCATTATGATGAAATCGGTCTTATCGTAACAGGTGTTGAGGACAGCGGATTTTTACGCTTCACAGCAGTTGGTGGTGTTGACGCTAAGGCCATAGGAGCCATGGAAGTTACTGTTCACGGGAGAGAAAATTTGTTCGGTGTTATAGGTGTTAAACCACCTCATCTCATTTCTCCCGAGGATAAGGACAAAGGGATAAAAATGGAGGATATGAGAATTGATATAGGCTTTGGTGGGGAAAAGGCCAAAGAACTTGTAAATATAGGTGACATGGTTTCCTTTAATAGTCCTGCTCGTGAACTTATGAATAATAGAATAGCCGGGAAAAGCATGGATAACAGAAGCGGTGTGGCTGCTCTCATTGAGATATTAAAAGAGCTTCAGAAGTTTAAGCATGATGACAATGTCTATGTTGTGGCAACTGTTCAAGAGGAGCTTGGGCTTATTGGGGCAATTTGCTCATCGTATAGTATTAAGGCCGATTTAGGAATTGTAATAGATGTTTGTCACGGTGATATGCCTGATGCTCCGAGCGACGAAGCTTTTCCCTTGGGTAAAGGAGTAGCGGTGGCCATAGGCCCTATAATCAGCCGGAAGCATGCCAAGGCATGTATAAAGCTAGCCAAGGAAGAGAATATACCGTATCAAATAGATCCGGAAGCCGGTGATACGGGAACCGAAGCGGCAGCACACGCTGTTGCCCGTGAGGGAATTCCGGTAATACTTCTCTCAATACCTTCTAAATATATGCATACAACAGTGGAAATGGTGTCGGTGGATGATGTTATTTCTACCGGCAGACTTGCCGCACGATATATTGCAGGGAGGGCAAAGGAATGAAGGAAGCATTAAATAATTTAAAAAAGCTTACTGCTCTGGATGGCGTATCGGGTGAAGAAAAGCCTGTTAGGGACTATATTGTTTCAAAAATAAAGGATTATGTTGATGATTATTATATTGATAATTTAGGAAATCTGATTACCTATAAAAAAGGTAGCGGAAATGGTCCTAAAGTAATGCTGGATGCTCATATGGATGAGGTTGGTCTTTTGATTACCTACATTAATTCTGACGGTTTAATAAAGTTTCGTACCATTGGAGGTATTGAAGCCAGAGTATTGGTTGGAAAACGTGTAAGGATTGGGCAAAACGGAGTTCCGGGAGTCATCGGATTTAAACCTCTCCATCTTCAGAGTCCTAAAGAAAGAGAAGGAGCGGTAGATAAAAAACAGCTAACTATTGATATTGGGGCAAAGGACAAGGAGCAAGCCGAGTCTAAGGTAGAGATAGGCGATGTGGCTGCATTTGCATATGAACCGGTAGAATTCGGAGATAATAAGCTAATGGCGAAGGCTCTGGATAACAGAGTCGGGTGTGCCACTCTTATAGAACTCTTAAAACACAATTATGAAAGTGATGTATACGGTTGCTTTACCGTTCAGGAAGAAATCGGCCTTAAAGGGGCAAGAGTTTCAACTTTTCAGGTTAAGCCCGAAATTGCATTAATATTGGAAGGAACCACCTGCTATGATGTGCCTGATACCAAGGAATACGGAATGAGCACTGTTTGCGGTGATGGGCCTGCACTGACTATTATGGACAGGTCGGTTATTACAGACAAGAAATTGGTTAAACATATTACTGATACCGCTAAAGTGTACGATATACCTTACCAATTTAAAAGGACTATTTCAGGCGGAACAAATGCAGGTAAAATTCAAGCCAGCAGAACGGGTGTGAGGGTTGCAGTAATAGCGGTTCCTTGCAGATATATACACTCTCCGGTTTCTGTAATGGATATGAATGATTTTGAAAACATGATAAAGCTGTCAAGAAAAGTCCTGGAGACGCTTCCGGTATCAATTACTCTTTATCGAGAACAAGGAGGAAAAGCAAATGTTTGAGATGATAAATAAGCTTACCCATACATTCGGACCATCGGGAAATGAGAGAAAAGTAGCTGATTTAATAAGCGAAATGCTCAAAGGTAAGGTCGATGAGATTAAAACTGATGCTTTGGGGAACCTTATCTGTACTAAAAAAGGCAGTGGTAAAAAGATCATGCTGGCAGCTCATATGGATGAGATTGGCGTTATTGTCTCATATATTGATAAAAATGGCTTTTTAAGGTTTGGAGGCGTTGGAGGAATAAATCCGTTTATTATCCTAGGCCAGAGAGTGATATTTGAAAATGGGACAGTAGGTGTCATATGGTATGAGGAAAACATTGATAATATAAAGAATGTTAAGCTTGAAAAGATGTATATTGATATAGCGGCAAAATCGCAAGCAGAAGCCGAAAAGGTTGTAAGTGTAGGAGATATGGCTGTATTTGAAGCAGGAACCATTTTGCAGAATGGAAGGGTCATTTCCAAATCTATGGATAACAGAATCGGATGTGCTATTCTCGTTCAAACGGCATTGAATCAGCCTAAGACAGACAACGAAATATATTATGTTTTTACCGCACAGGAAGAGGTTGGATTAAGGGGAGCCGGAACAGCCGCTTTCGGGATTGTACCTGACATGGCTTTAGCCGTGGATGTTACTTCGACAGGCGACACGCCTGAATGTAAGCAAATGACTATGAATATCGGAGACGGGCCCGCGATTAAGATTAAGGACAGAAGTGTAATAGCACACCCTGAGATTAAAGACCGATTGATTAGATGCGCAAAGGAGCAAAACATTCCTCACCAGTTTGAAATACTTATCCAGGGTGGTACCGATGCGGGAAGTATACATACCACCGCAGGAGGAATTCCTTCAGGAGGAGTAGCTGTTCCTACCAGAAATGTTCATAATTCAGCCGAAATTGTTGATATGAAAGATGTGGAGAATGCGGTAAAGCTTATTGAAGCATTTATACGTTAATTTTAATAGCATATAAATATAAGTTTAAAGAGGATAGCAGGTCTGCTATCCTCTTTATGGTTTTTTGGATTACTTAATTTGTTAAAAAAAGTTATGTTAAATTAATTCTAAAGTTAATTCTTAAGATGCTGTAATTTCAATGGTTTAATAGCCATTCATTTGATTTAGTTACATCATAATAAAAAAATGAAAAAATCAAATACTAAAGTGTCGAAAGGAGGATTTCAACATATGAGTATTTTTGATAATATGATGATGAACAATGATAAGAACGAAAAACAAAGCAGTATGAAGAAAAACAGTAGCAAATCATTTAAAGAAGAGTATTCCGATGAACTTACAAGCGATGTTTCCAGGTATGGTATTCAATCCTATTCAAAATCCGGTGTTACATTTGAAAAACTCTCTGAGACACAGGGAGAAATCAGTTATTTCGGGTTGCTTGCAAAAAGCGGTGCACAGGAAGTTCATGGTGTATATGGTTTCGGAAGTAACCAGAGCTGGGAGGAAATATCCACTCTCCAATTAAAGAAAGATAGTCAAGATTCTTTTAAGGCGGTAATCCCTATAGAACTGGGGAAAAACATTAATATAGCATTTAAAGATTCAGCAGAAAATTGGGATAATAATTCCGGCATGAATTACACCTTTGTCAATTAAAACAGGGAGATTCGATCAAAGGGGGCACATGCCCCCATTTTTAGAGCCGGCTTCCGTCGTTTACCCAATCACGCGCCTCTTCCACCGCTTCATCCGAAGCGTATGGTATTTGCCCCTCAGTTACAGTATCTTTTATCTCTGTAGCTGCATTTGTGGCATAGGCATGGTTTTTATTTGCGATATAAGCCTTTTTGTTTTTTTGCTTCATACAACATCCCCTCCCGCTATAGCTTTTGTATTATAAAACAGTTTATTCATTACAACTGTTTGGTGATTGAATTGGCGAAGGTGGTATAATAATATAGTAAAGAATAAAAATTCTAGAGTTCTGATAGAGAGGAATTCAAATAATGGAAAAAGTTAAGGTTTGGTTGGCTTCATCTGAAGTGGAACCATTTATAAAAACAGGAGGCCTAGCTGATGTAGCAGGTTCTCTTCCAAAGGCATTGAAAAAGTTGGATGTTGATATTCGGGTGGTATTACCTAAATACGGTACAATAGATTCTAAATTTGTATCCAAGATGAAGTTTATCGGAAGCTGTCAGATTGATCTTTCATGGAGAAAGCAGTATTGCGGCGTATTCAAGTTGAATTATGACGGTGTGACATATTACTTTATAGACAATGAGTATTATTTTTTCAGAAATGGTATCTATGGGTTATATGATGACGGGGAGCGGTTTAGCTTTTTCTGTAAGGCTATATTGGAGGTTTTGCCTATTATAGGATTTAAGCCTGACATTATTCACCTTAACGATTGGCAGACCGGTATGGTCAGCCTGCTTCTTGATGCATATTATAGAGCTCGTGAGGATGGATTTTATCGGAACATCCACACATTATTCACTATTCACAACCTTAAATATCAAGGAGTTTTTCCGAAGAATGTTCTTAGCGACCTACTTGGCTTGGACTGGAAGTATTTCAACGTGGACGGTGTAGAATACTATGATAATATAAACTTTTTAAAGGCAGGTCTTTCATATTCCTCAATAATAAGCACCGTCAGCCATACATATGCTGATGAGATCAAATATGACTTTTTTGGCGAGAATCTTCAAGAGCTCATAAAACGTCGTTCCAATGATATGTATGGAATTGTAAACGGAATAGATTATACCATTAACGACCCAAAAACCGACAAACGCCTTTACGCAAATTACAACCAGGACGATTTAAGCGGTAAATATGAGAATAAGCGTAAGATTCAACAGGAGCTTGGTTTGGATGTAAAAGATGATGTACCTTTGGTTTCTTTTATCTCCCGTCTTGTGGATCAAAAAGGCTTGGATTTAGTTAAAGACATGTTGTGGGAACTTATTGATTTGGGGATTCAGTTAGTAGTATTAGGCACAGGTGATAAAAAATATGAAGATTTCTTTTTATATGCCCAAAGTCAGCTTCCGGGCAAAATTTCGGCAAACATAAAATATGATGGTGTTCTGGCTCAACGTATATATGCAGCGAGCGATATGTATCTTATGCCTTCTCTATATGAGCCCTGCGGTCTTTCACAGATTTTTTCCATGCGCTATGGGACAATTCCTATAGTAAGGGAAACAGGAGGGCTCAAGGACACTGTGAAGCCATATAATGTGTTCACCAAAGAAGGAACCGGCTTTACCTTTGCGAACTACAATGCTCATGAAATGAAAGATGCTGTGGCTCGGGCAATTGAAATTTATCGTAGCAAAGTGGAATGGGAAAACCTTGTTAAGAGTTGCATGAATCAGGACTTTTCCTGGGAAAATTCGGCTAAAGAATATAAAAACTTATATGAGGGAATGTTGAAGAGATTTAACGGATAGAACCAGTGTCACCCCGACAGTCTTTTGCATAAGATGAAGAAGGCTGAATCAGGATGGGGTGTTATTATGGGTGATTGTTGTAAGCAAGACAGCTGCTGCGGTGGCGGGGGAGGAATATTCGGAGGAGACAATATATGGTGGATAATAATTATAGTTGTTCTGATTATTTGCTTCTGTCCGGGTATTTTTGACGGTAGAGGCGGATGTGGACGAGGCTGTGATCACGGCATCTGCTAAGCTACATGTATAACCGATAAATTATGGAGGCTTAATTGTAAGCTTCCTTATTTTTGTAAAATAGTATGTTTCTCATTTGAAATGAATTTGATTCACTAATTTATGGGTTTTCTTTTTAGCTTTCCGACAAATCTGAACAGGGCGGTAATAATCATAATGCCGAAGGCGATGGTAAAGGCTTTTATAACTGTATTAAGTGCATATGACGCAGCTTCTTAGGTCTTGTTTTCCACGAGACTCTGCATTGTTTGGTAGGCTGTCACACCGGGGACTAAAGGAAATGCTTCGCCGAGTCGGGTAAGACCGCTGACACTGTCGCCGTGAAGAAGATCCCGGATACCGTTTGTCAGGGCAACTCCGGGAAGCATATTGATAACAGCACCGATGATTATTAAATAGGGATTGGTTTGGGGTATAAAGATTGCTATAGCCGAACTGTACAAACCTGCAATTAATCCCCCCACAAAGTATTCGATAAAAGGGAAGCTGCTTCCCTTAGAAAATGCCAGACGTAAAAGTCCCAACAAAAGTCCTATAGGTAGCACAGAAACAGCATCTCTAATACCGCCTCCAAATAGAAAAACATATACAAAAGAAGTCAGGGAATAACTAAATATAATAATTTTTCACCTTTGTTAGCTATTGTTATTTATATTATGTGTTGTTTTTGGTAAAAATCCTTTACATTCTTCTCCGCTGGATAATCTTACCGTATCAGAAGGTATGGCTTTTCCCTTGAAACCAAAATACCGGCAACCCTTCGGATAGTTCTTATCCCAAGTAATATAATAGTATTGACACTTATGGCAGTTAACTTCGTTTTTCATGAAAATATTATAACATAAGAGAAGGCACAGCAACCTACCCATCTTGTGATCAATAATATAGCACGGTAAGAGTTTATTATGGTAAAAGGTGCGTAAGCGATTTTTGGAGAAAGTCGTGCAACCATTGTAAAATGTAATGATTGTAAGTATAATAAATAGACAATAAAAATAGATTTTATTTATGGAAGGAATGATAGATGTGAGCCTGTTAGAGCTGGAGCAAAAAGGTATCGAGCTTAGAGGACTTGAAAAAAGTATCAGAGAATTGGGGGATTCACTTTGACTTAGCCGGAATGAAAAACGAGTTGGAGGAATTAGAACTTCGAGCAGCAGAACCCGAGTTTTGGAATGATGCTGAAAATTCTCAAAAAGTATTACAACGTACAAAAAATCTTCAGAATAAGCTAGACCATTATCGATTACTGTTTAAGGATTGTGAAGACACTCTAACTCTTGTTGAATTGGGGCTGGACGAGAAGGACGAGACAGTACTGGAAGAAGTAATAAGCAGCTTTGATGGTATAAGTTCCAGATATGAAAGACTACGGCTGGAAACCCTTATGAAGGGAGAATATGATTCAAATGATGCTATAATTACTCTGCATGCGGGAGCTGGGGGTACCGAGGCAATGGACTGGGTACAGATGCTTTTTAGGATGTATACACGTTGGGCTGAAAAAAATGACTTTACTGTACGGGTTTTAGATATGCTTGATGGTGATGAAGCCGGTATTAAGAGTGTTACGGTGGGGATATCCGGAGATTATGCATACGGTTATCTGAGATCGGAAAAAGGGGTCCACCGTTTAGTAAGAATATCTCCATTTGATTCGTCCGGCAGAAGGCATACTTCTTTTGCATCCATGGACGTTATGCCGGAATTAGACGATTCTGTTGTTGTTGAAATCAATCCAGATGATCTGAAAATGGATGTGTACCGTGCATCCGGTGCTGGTGGACAGCATGTTAATAAGACTTCTTCAGCGGTGCGTATTACCCATATACCTACGGGAATAATTGTTGCTTGTCAAAATGAAAGGTCACAGCTTCAAAATCGCGAAATGGCAATGAAAATGCTTAAAGCAAAGCTTTTGGAGAAAAAAGAGAGAGAGCAGGCTGAGAAGCTAAGCAAAATCCAAGGTGATCAAATGGATATTGCATGGGGAAGCCAGATAAGGTCATATGTGTTCTGCCCATACACCATGGTTAAGGATCATCGTACCGATTATGAGGATGGCAACGTACAAAAGATTATGGATGGCGAAATTGATGAATTCATACAAGAATATTTGAGTATGTGATAAAGAATAATAAATACAGAAAAGCTCACAGTGAAAAAGTATCATTGTGAGCTTTTTTACTTTCTGG
>CAYUZC010000056.1:0-10244 GCA_964449525.1 uncultured Ruminiclostridium sp. | reverse complement strand
GATTACTATCCCTCAAATCTGAAAGAGTTGGAACGCTGTGAACCGGTTTATGAGGAATTTGAGAGCTGGCAAGGTCTTGATATTTCGAGGGTTAAACGATATGGAATGCTTCCCGAACCAGCAAAACGATATATAAGACGAATCGAAGAAATAACCGGTGTTCCCATAAAGTATATAGGAGTAGGGCCGGATCGCGAACAAACAATAACGATGTAAAATGATATTACAAAGGGATGGCAAGTTGTGCTGAAACAATCTAACATGGGTGTACTTTTAAATGATTGGAAAATAATACAGGATGGCTTTTCCCCTGAGAAAAATCGCTTTTTTGAAAGCATAATGTCTTCCGGAAACGGCAGAATGGGATTAAGGGGGAACCACGAAGAGGAGTATTCGGGGGACACCTTGAAAGGCACATATATTTCAGGGGTCTATTATCCTGACAAAACAAGGGTCGGATGGTGGAAAAACGGTTACCCTGAATACTTTGCGAAGGTTTTAAATGCCATTGATTTCATAGGAATAAAAGTAAGAATAAACGATAAAAATATTGATCTTGCTAACTGTAAGTTCTCTGATTACAAAAGAGAGCTGGACATGAAAGAAAGCCTTTTAAAAAGGAGCTTTATCTACATTGACCAGAAGGGCTCAAAATATGAAATAAAAACCGAAAGGTTTATTAGCTATCAAGACAGCGATATTGTTGCTGTCAAATATTCAGTAACAGCTCTTGATAATGATGGAGAGTTAGTTTTAGTGCCATTTCTTAATGGTGATGTAAGAAATGAGGATTCCAATTATCAAGAAAAATTCTGGGAATATGTATCAGGTTGTGCAACCGAATCTGTTTCTTATTTACACATGAAAACACTAAAGACTAATTTCAATGTATCAGTAGCCTTTGCTTGGAATATAACCGGCGCAGAAGCTGTTAAAAAAGAACCGGTCAATTTGAATAACGGTGAATTTGTAGGTACAGAAATAAAAGTGAATGTTCCCAAGGGTAAAACTGTAACGCTTGAAAAATACATTGCGGTTATCAGTGACAGGTATTATGATACCGTAAAAATAAGCGAAATATCAGCAAGAAAAGCGCAAGAAGCCTTAAACATGGGGTATGACAGATTGTTTGATGCCCATAAGGAAAAATGGACCGCCATATGGGATACGTGTGACATAAATATCTTGGGAGACGTGGCCGCCCAGCAGGGTATACGATTCAATATTTACCAGCTTAATTGTACTTATTCCGGGGCTGATCCTCGATTAAACATAGGGCCTAAGGGATTTACCGGTGAAAAATACGGAGGAAGTACCTATTGGGATACCGAGGCCTATTGTCTGTACTTTTATTTAGGGACAAAGGAGCCTGAAATAGCAAGGAATCTCTTGGAATACCGTTATAACCATTTGGAGAAGGCAAAGGAAAATTCCGCTAAGCTGGGAACAAAAGGAGCCCTTTATCCCATGGTGACGATGAATGGTGAGGAATGCCATAATGAATGGGAGATTACCTTTGAAGAGATTCACAGAAATTGCGCAATAACATACGCAATAAAAAATTATACCGAGTATACAAATGATGAATTATATCTTCTTGAAAAAGGGATAGATGTTCTGGTTGAGACCTCCAGATACTGGGCATCTAGAGTAAACTATAACGTAGACAAAAATGTTTACATGATACTCGGTGTTACAGGGCCTAACGAATATGAAAACAATGTAAATAATAACTGGTATACAAATCGCATGGTAAAGTGGAGTCTAAAATATACCGCAGATACGCTTAAAATGATGAGCGAACGCAATAAAGCATTATACAAGGAAACTCTTGACCGCCTTAATATATCTTCGGAGGAAATAGAAACATTTGAGGAAATCAGTGCGAAAATGTATCTTCCCGAGGATAAAAATTTGGGTATTTTTATTCAGCAGGACGGTTATCTTGACAAGGAATTAATCCCGGTGAAGGAATTGGATCGTTCCAGTTTACCTATAAATCAGAATTGGTCATGGGATAGAATACTCAGATCCTGTTATATAAAACAGGCTGACGTTCTTCAGGGTTTATGGTTTCTAAATAATGAGTATACAATTGAAGAAAAGATAAGAAATTTTGATTTTTATGAGCCTTTAACGGTACATGAATCATCTCTTTCCCCATGTGTTCATTCTATTATGGCGGCCGAAATAGGACGTGAAGAAAAAGCCTATGAGCTATATCTGAGGACGGCAAGGTTGGATTTGGATAACTATAATAATGATACCGATGACGGTCTTCATATAACCTCTATGGCCGGGACGTGGATGAGTATAGTAAACGGTTTTGGGGGTATGAGAATTATAGATAGCAAATTAGTTCTTGCACCGTTTAAACCCAAGTCATGGAAGGAATATTCGTTCTGTCTGGTATTTAGGGGTCGCACAATAAAAATAACTGTTTGCGACCGAGAAATAATAATTAATCTAAAAAGTGGGGATCCGCTGGATATAGTGCTCTTTGATCATATTGTGACAATAGGGCAGGGGAAAAATGAATTTCTCCGATGACTAATCGCTACTAATACTTCCGGTTTTATTCTGCCTCGGCGGAGACTATATATAATAAAAAACCGGGAAGAAAAACTTCCCGGTTTAAGAATCTCCGATTTATCTTAATAAAAACCACTGACTATATTGCCAAATCCACATGCTGTATAGTCCCGGCCTCACCGCTTTCTTTCAGGAAAACACCCGTTGAGCGAATCTGACCTGATGCCACATTCGCAGAGTTCTTTAGCCCGAATTCCGAGCCGACATTTCCCAGATAAATAGCGCCTACTCCAACCTGCCCTAAAGCCATAAGTGTTTTGTTGCCTTTATCATCCAGAGTCCAAATTCTTAGCTTGTTGAATATTTGATCATTTTCATCTATCCAACCATTTTGGTCCTGGTCATACTTAGCCAACTCGCTAAAACCGTTGCCACTCTGGGGACCGAAAAGCTCACTGCCGTCGTCTATGATGTCGTTATTGTTTAGATCCAAGGCCAAAAAACCTGAACCCAAACCGGTAAAGGCTATATTATCCTCATTGCCGTCACAGTCAATATCAAATGAGTAATTTCTGTCACCGAGGGATGCCGAAGCGTTATTAAAATTAATCACAAGAGGATCAATAAGGGCATCACCTGCACGTATAGACAAGTGTTCAGTCCTTATGAATTCCCGGCTGACATTGACGTTAAGATTAAAATTAATGTTGCGGCCATCAGCTGTTTTTACGCTTCCCGAGGAATTAAAAGACATACTTTCCGCTTCCCGGTAGTATTCATGACGGTCGATTTTCAAACCCCAACCTTGAGGCTGATTCACCGGTGATCGACCTTGCTTCTGAGAAGCTTTAACATCTTCAAGATTGCCAAGGTCGTCATTGCCCAGTTTTTCGGTGTCGAAAACCTTCAATTTAATCTTTTTTCCGGTAAGGACATAAATAAACCTTTCAATAAGATTGATTCTTTCCTTGTCCTCTTCACTGAGACGTAGGTTGGAATTAATTGATGATTCGCGTGCCGGGGGAACACTTAATTTTTGCTGGAGTGCTTTACCTTTATCTGAAATATCAATCAGAACGTTTTCTTCTGTGTTTAAATTCAGTTCCTGAGTCCAGAATTGAATTCTTTCTTTTGTAGAGTGCTGCTTAACAGCAGACCATTGAGCGTCCATTTGAACGCACGAATCTGCAATCTTCATAAGACATTGCCTCCTTGCAAATCAACTATCCGTAAGTACGAAGATTCTACTACATATATCGGTTTTTTAGGGAACAAAGAACAGTAGAATTTTTAATTAATCACTTTTCAGTAATGATTCAATTTCACGTGCCGCCATGGGCTTATAAAAATAGTAGCCTTGAATGATGTCACACCCGTTTTCTTTTAAGTATAAGAATTGTTCCTCGGTTTCAACACCCTCTGCAACTACCTCAATATTCAAATTTTTGGCGATTTGGATTATGCTGTTTATTATTGCCTGATCCTTCTGGGATTTTGAAGATATACCATGTACGAAGTCCATATCAATCTTTAATACATCAATAGGAAATGTCTTGAGTCTGCTCATCGATGAATAACCTTTCCCAAAATCATCTATGGATATTTCAATTCCAAGATTTTTTATATCTTTAAGACGTTGTAAAACGTAAGGATCTTCATTGAAAGCGGTGCTCTCGGTAATCTCGATTTGTAATTTATTCGGATTCACTCCGACAGATGTAATTATTTTATGCATCTTTTCGGCAATATTAGTATCTTTCAACTGTTCTAATGACAGATTGATTGACATGCAGAGTTCTTTATTATAAATACTTTCAAAAATCTTAAATTGCTCGCATGCTGATTTAAAAACCCACAGGCCTATTGACCTGATAAGACCTGTCTGCTCAGCTATAGGTATAAAAACATCAGGGGGAATCAACCCGTATTCGTCGTTGCGCCAGCGTAAGAGAGCTTCAAAACCAATTATTTCTTTGGTTTCTGCTTTTACCTGTGGCTGATAATTAAGGAAGAATTCGTTCCTATCCAGTGCTCTGTATATGCTGTTTGTAAGTTTTAGCTTTTTAATTATGTCGTTTTTCATATCCGTAGTGCAGTATACGCACATATTCTTACCACTGTTTTTTGCTGAATACATCGCTATATCAGCATTTTTAATTAAGGTTTCTGAATCCTCACCGTCAAAAGGGTAAACAGCAACTCCGACGCTGGCTGAAATAAAGTATTCTATATTCTGCACTGAAATAGGTTGATTAAATACTGCCATAATTCTGTTTGTTATAATTTTAAGGTCATCATGGCTTTTTATATTACTGACCATCATTAAGAATTCATCCCCGCCAAATCTCGAAATGGTATCTTCGCCCCTTAAGCATCCAGACAATTTGTTTCCCATTTGCTTAAGTACTATATCCCCTGTTGAATGGCCCATTGTGTCATTGACTGACTTAAAGTTATCCAGATCAATAAATATGACCCCTATCAAACCGGCATTTCTTCTTGTTGCCTCTATAGTGCGATCCAAATGATAGGTCAGCATTTCTTTATTTGGAAGCCCTGTAAGGACATCGTAATAAGCCATTTGATATAATTTCTTTTCGGACTCTTCAAGGCTTAGTCTTTGTTTAGTGATTTCAGCAATATTCTCTGCTGTTTTCTTTTTATATGAGGCAATCAAAATAATTATAATAAACACGGCCAAATATGAAAAAATTCCCGGCAATGATTCTGTTGATTTAAAGCGATACATAAATAATAGTGAGCCAAAGAGACTATTTAAATTAAGAATTATAGCAGCGATAATACCGGGCTTGTTTTCCCTTAAGACCAGATAGATTAAAATAAGCATTTGAGCCTGTGTGATCATTCCTCTTATAGTAATAGACTTAAGATTAGATAATTGGAATATGCTTCCTTCAGCACCCAACCCTGAGATAAAAAATATTAAAACGATATATAAAATTATACTTATAATAAGGTTGAGATAGCGGCCCTTTTTATCGACAGATTTAGTTACGATAAAGCCATACTTTTTAATGCTGTGATATATAGCAATGATTGGTATCAACATAATAATTGGCGCCATTTGAGGAAGTTGGGCAGAACCTCTATTCAGTAATACATCAGTAAATGACGCAATTACAAAAGTAAATACAAAGGACAGAAAAATTATACGGGATTGTCTTTTTACAGTTATATCAGACGATTTTTTGTTCCAGCGTAATAAAAGTAATAATGATGTAATGGTGTATCCTATATAATAGACATAGAATATCCAGTCCCAAATGCTGTTCCCGGCTACGTTTACCCAACCGAATTCTGTACGTATAAGCTGGTATGGATTTTTGTTAATTTCAGATGGAATGGCAAAAGAAAACACACTTATAGCCGCAGGTAGGTACAAGAGCAAATAAAACCACCATTTTTTTCGGGGTCTTCCCGTGCCGGAAATGATTATGACAAAGTGAAGGATTATGGCATAAGCTGAGCCCCATCCAATTGCAGAAAATCGGCGCCAGAATTCACACGTCACAACATTTGTAGCAGAGGTTGCAAGAGCTAACCCCAGTGACCAGAAATTAACGGCTATTACCAGCCCAAAAAAACACAGGTTAGCAGGTGCCTTACGATTATTTTGCAGAACAAGTATGCCGCTCACCAGCGAAACAATACATGTTGTAAAGAATAGTATTGAAAAAACTGTTGTATATTGCATCATTTCACCTCTTTGCGTAACTATCATAGATACAAGCTATTATATCTATCGGCAAACACAAATTATATAATTAAACAAGTTAATGATAATAACTTGCGTAACGGATACTACTTTGATAAATTGTGGATGAAGCCTTATTTTTGTACCGTAGCTGAACCAACTTCTATAAAGCGGGTTCGTGTAAATTGTTTTACATTTTATATATGTCATTTCCCCTAAATTCGGAATTAATAACAAGATTTATGAGGTATAGCTATGAATAAATGGGAAGATTTTGTAAGTGCATGCTCCTTATGCAATAAATGCGATCTTTATAAAAACAGAAAAAACGTTGTCATAGGAAGAGGTTCTGTAAAGCCCACTCCGATTCTTTTTGTCGGAGAGGGCCCGGGAGAGCAGGAGGATATTCAGGGTGAAGCCTTTGTAGGAAGGGCCGGGAAGCTTCTTGATTTACTTCTGGATGCGTTGGAGATAAAAGCGCAGGACTATTATATTACTAATGTTGTAAAATGCCGACCTCCTAATAATCGCATTCCGACAAAGAATGAGGTCGAAGCCTGCATGCCTTGGCTAAGATATCAGTTTGGTGTGTTAAAACCATCAATAGTGGTCTGCCTCGGTGCAACAGCTGCTAAAGCTATAATAGATAATGATGCCAAGATAACAAAAATACGCGGTAAATGGGTAGACCGTCAGGGGAAGATACTTATCATGCCCACATATCACCCAGCGGCGGTGCTAAGAGATACTCGTAAACGAGATGATTTTTACCTTGATATAAAAAAGGTCAGGGATAAACTACTACAAATGGATTTAGAAGCAAATTAAGCCTAAACACTATAACCTGTCCGAATGCATATCATAGAATATGAGCTTTTACCCAAGAGGTCTTCAATGATCTATTTAGATAATGCGGCTACCTCTTTTCCAAAGCCTGTAGAAGTCTATGACAGAATGAATTTATTTATAAGGGAAACCTGTGCCAATCCCGGCCGTTCTTCGCATGAGATGGCGAGAGCTTCGGCCTCATGGGTAATGAAGGCCAGAGAAGTTGGAACCCAACTTTTTAATATAGAAAACCCACTTAGGATAGGGTTTACTCCAAATGCTACCTATGCTCTGAATATGGCCATACAAGGCGTATTGAAAAAGGGTGACCATGTCATCACTACAGCAATGGACCATAACTCGGTTTTAAGACCTCTATACGAGCTCAAAAGAAAAGGTGTCATAGATTATACCGTAATTATGCCATATAACTCTTACGGGGCGATAGATCCTTTCGCAGTGTCCAAAGCTGTGAGAGCAAATACTAGGTTAATTGTTCTAACCGCCTCATCAAATGTTACAGGCACGATACTGCCATATAAAGAAGTAGGCGAGATAGCTCGGAGAAAAGGAATTATTTACCTTGTAGATGGTGCCCAAGGGGCCGGAGTGCTACCATTGGATGTTAAAACTATGAATATATCACTGCTTGCATTTCCGGGTCACAAGAGTCTAATGGGTCCTCAGGGTACGGGAGGTCTGTATGTGAATGAGAGTGTAAATCTGGCTCCTATTATACAAGGGGGTACAGGAAGCCACTCATTTGAAACAGTTCAACCTTTATTTATGCCGGATGTCATAGAATGCGGAACATTGAATACTCCGGGAATAGTAGGGTTGGGTGCCGGGATCGAATTTATTCTTAAGACCGGTACAGATACTATTCTTAAAAGAAAAGAGCTTCTTATTACAAAACTTTATGAAGGGTTGGCTGCACATAAAAAAATTAAGCTGTATTCAACTGCGGAGAATCATAAAAACAGTGGAATAATCGCTTTTATTATTAATGGAACAGACTCTTCTGAGATTGCTAATCTATTGGACTCAAGATACCATATAGCTACCAGACCTGGTTTCCATTGCGCTCCTTTAGCACATAAAGCCTTGGGAACGGAAAAAACCGGATTGTTAAGGCTTAGCTTAGGTTATTTTAATACCCTTGACGAGATTCAATACGCAATTGACAGTATAAAAGAGATTACTGAAACAAATTTATCTTAAATATCAATAAAAGTAATTTCCGGAAATGAACCCAACCTGAAAGGAACTACGACATTGCCTATTCCACGACTTATATAAACCATGTTCCCGTTTATTATATGAAGCCCTCTACGGTAACCTGCCTTACAAGTTTCTTCTCTTCTGAAGATTCTGTATTCCAACCCAAAGGGCATCCAAATCTGACCGCCATGGAAATGGCCTGACAGCAGAAGATTAACTTCTCCGGGTGATAAAGATAATGCAAACTCGGGATTATGGCTGATTACAATCGTCATATCTGCAGTAGAATTTTTTTTTGAAAGGGCTAGCTCTTTATCGGGATTACCTTGCCTGTAATCATCTATGCCAACAAGATTTATATTTTTTCCGGCCTTACTAAAAACTATTGAATCGTTTATCAACAGCTTTAACCCTGCACTTTTTAAATTGAACATAAAAAGATCTTTAGACTTAGGGTTTCTTATAAAACAGGTGTGGTCATGATTTCCCAGGACAGCGAAAACCGGGATATTTATCGCAACTTCTTTAATCCAGCGGGTAAAAGTATTGACATGTTTTTCCTTATCTATCATATCCCCCGCGATAATAATTAGATCAGGCTTGTTTTCCAATATCGCCTTAGTTGCCACTTCTTTGGAAACCATAATAAGGCCCATATGAACATCAGAAATCAGGGCAATTCTAATATTCAAATTTTTCTGAGGGATTTTTATAAATTCACATTTCAGGTGCCCGGCTTGAAGCACCATTATCAATATAAATAACAAAACCGCTAATAGGGCATAATACAAATTCTGTCACCACCTTTATCAGCTTACCATATGATTTATAATGTCGACAAGCTTTATGCATAATAAGTAATATCAATTGAAAGGACAAGTACAAATACTATGTTTTACTTTAGATAAGCAGTGATAAATAATTAATAGCGTATATTAAGCGTAGAATCCTGTATATGGAGGAAAATGAAAATGAAAAGAGCCATTATAATTGTTTTAGATAGCCTTGGAGTGGGTGAGCTACCTGATGCCGAGGTCTATGGGGACGTTGGTAGCAATACACTTGGGAATATAACCCTTGCAATGAAAAACGAACATTGGTTTAAGCTTAAGAATCTGAAAAGTATGGGTTTAGGGCATATTGAGGGAGTAGAACTCATAGAAAAGAGTAAAAATCCATTGGGCTCAATGGGACGTTTAGGGGAGCTGTCCAAGGGTAAGGATACCACCACAGGGCATTGGGAAATTGCCGGAGTAGTATTGGAGGAAGCTTTCCCTACCTATCCGGACGGATTTCCCGATGATGTCATCGATGCATTTGAAAAATCAATAGGAACAAAGTGTATCGGTAATTATCCTGCCTCGGGAACGGCTATTATTGAGGAGCTCGGGGAAGAGCATATGAAAACGGGATATCCTATTGTATACACTTCTGCAGATAGTGTATTTCAAATAGCTGCCCATGAAGATATTATTCCTATAGAACAGCTTTATGAAATATGTGAAAAAGCCCGAAGTATATTAACGGGTAAGCATGCGGTAGGAAGAGTTATAGCCCGTCCCTTTGAAGGACAGCCGGGGAGCTTTAAAAGGACTGACCGACGACGCGATTTTTCGTTAAAGCCCATTAAAAATACTGTCCTTGATTTTGCCAAAGAGCAAGGTTTTGAGGTAAGAGCCGTAGGAAAAATTGAAGATATTTTTGCCGGGCAGGGAATAACCCATGCAGTACACATTAATGGCAACACCGATGGTGTAGACCGTACAATCGAATGGATTAGGGATGATTTTTCGGGTATTCTTTTTACTAATCTTGTGGATTTTGATATGCTTTACGGCCACCGAAACAATGTAGAAGGATATGCCCGGGCAATAGAGGATTTTGACAGACGTCTGCCGGATATAACCGCAGTTATGAAGGATGATGATATATTAATTATTACTGCGGA
>CAYUZC010000055.1:0-10245 GCA_964449525.1 uncultured Ruminiclostridium sp. | reverse complement strand
GAACGTATTACATCAATAACACCTGACTTAATACGGTGGATTCTAGGTTTTAGCCCAGAGGTAGAAGTATTAGAACCGGCTAAATTAAGCCGTCGCTCCCTTTACGGGGAGCGTGGATTGAATTACAACATATCCTACTTCTCAAACTCCCCAATATAAGGCAAATGCCTGTATTCCTGGTTGTGGTCGAGGCCGTAACCGACTAGGTATGCATCGGGTACCTCAAAACCCACATATTCAAGGGGGATATTCATAAGCCGCTTTTGCGGATTGTTTAGCAGGGTACAAATCTTTACGCTGGCGGGTTTTCTTGCTTCCATGTTCTGCACAAGATATCCCATGGTAAGACCGGTGTTTATTATATCCTCAATAAAGAGTACATGTCTTCCGTTAATATTCAGATCCAGATCCTTGTCTATCTTCACTATGCCGGTGTTTCTCGACATTCCCGGATATACTCCTATGGACATAAAATCGATATTTATCGGGATATCAAGAGCTCTGGTCAAGTCTGCCATAAAGTACAAGGTTCCCTTGAGCACACTTATCAATATGGGATGCTTATCTTTATAGTCCTCACTAATTTGTCGCCCAAGCTCTAAAACTCTGTTTTTTATTTCTTCCTCTGAAAAAACTACTCTTTTAACTCCGGTTAAATTCATTAATTTCTTCTCCTCCGCTAAAGCCAAATCGTTCAAGTAATGAATAGAAGTCCTTTTTGTATACTATGTTGACATTAACCCCGGGATAAAGGGCCCTCATAAGCTTCACTTTTTTATTCTTAGTAGTGACATACTTTTGTTCCATAGTTGTTATCTCTATATATGTATCAAATTTGGTAAGATAAAAATCAGGGCTTATAGCCATGGTTACATTACCCTCGGCATCCCATTTAACGGGGAATGTTTTAGGCTCGTATTCCCAGGCTATGCCATACATATTTAAAATGTTTGCGAATTCTTCTTCAGCGGGGTGCTTGAAGACAGGTTTTTTTGATGAAGTAGAATTTTCTTTATTTTCCTGATCAAAAAAGCTAAAAAATTTCATACTATCCTTAAGGTTGATATTATAGGCAATGAGCTCTACACAATGATCCACGGTCATAGTATCGGTGTTTAAAACCATATCATAAAGTAGTGGATCCGCAGAGTCGGCATCGTAGAGGACGGATATAAACTTTTTGTGGCGCCTGTCGGTTTGCTTTATAAGCTTCTCGGCATCATCGCCCTTTTGTCCGTACTTATATCCGAAACGCTTAAGCCGTGTTTCGTGGGAGGCGATTACTCTGATATTTATTGCATCGGGAGAATCGGAGAATATAATCTGAGCACTCATTCCCAGTATTACACACGGCCCTTTTGAGGCTTCATCCAATAGTCTCTTCTCTATAAGTTCCTTATAGGTTATTCCTTCATTTGATGTATTAAGATAGAATTTGGGGCTTTGCTCGAGCATGGATAGCTCCTGGGAAGATAATACATCTGAAAGTGTTTGGGATAGAAACTGTTTTCTTGTTATAATGGGTATATTTAGTTTCGTAGAAAGCTGCTCCGCAATTTCTCGCCCCATGCTGCCACTTTGTCTGGAAATAGTTATAACTGCCAAAAAATCATCCTCCCTTTTTCTTAATATACCATATTGCCAAAAAGTTTAAAATCATTAGCGGTAATAAATTTTTCAATAATGTATTAAAAAAAGTGCATTAGGTAGAAAAGGTGAGAAAATTAAAGTATGGAAGGGGTAATTATAAATATAGGCGGATTTCAGGCATTGCATATTTATTGGTCTGCAGATATACTATAAATAAGCACTAGGGATTACCTAAAGGACATTGCTGAAGTCGTAAAAGCCGCCGTATCTAGGAATACGGAAAGATGTGTGATTGTTTATTCGTAAAGGGATACGTTCACTATGTCGAGGGACTGAATAAGATAATCTGGTTGAGATGGAAACAAGAAAATTTCGTAAAAAGGAATAGGAATTGTGGACATAGTGAGACGGGTTGGGAAATTTAGTTCATGTGATGAAAAGATATCGTAAAGGGCTATACGGAAGGTAATGAAATGATAAAGATTCGCTAGTGCTATTTTATTTCAATTCAATATATGCGGAAAGCCTCCATTGCGGAGGCTTTTCCATGTTTATGCGGTAAATTTTATTTTTGTTGTTTCTAAGTCGCATTTTTGAAAAAATGTCCTATAAACACCTGAAATATATGTTAATATTATTACATACTTACCTAGACTTTTCATATGCCTAGTGTTAAAATAATAACAAATTCTTTTAGATTTTAATAGATAAGAAATGGAGTGAACCCTTTATGGCAAGAGTGTTTAATTTTTCTGCAGGTCCCGGTACATTACCCGAAGAGGTATTAAAGCAGGCTGCGGCCGAGCTATTGGACTACAAAGGCTCCGGCATGTCCGTTATGGAGATGAGCCACAGATCTTCTTGGTATGATGCAATACACAAGAAGGCAGCGAGTGACCTTCGAGAAATAATGAACATTCCGGATAATTACAAGGTGCTTTTTTTACAGGGAGGCGCTCATTTGCAGTTTTCCATGATTCCGTTAAACTTGAAAAACAACGGTAAAGCGGATTATTTGGTTACCGGTACATGGGGCAAAAAAGCCTCACAGGAAGCTAAAAAGTATATTTCAGCTAATGTGGTTGCTTCATCGGAAGACAAACAGTATACTTACGTACCTAAGATTGACAAATCAAGCTTGACAAGTGATGCGGATTATTTCCATATAACCACTAATAATACCGTTTATGGTACCAGAATAAGAAATAAGGATATAGTTGCACTGGACAATGTTCCTCTAGTTGCTGATATGTCCTCGAATATTTTATCCGAGGTTTATGATGTATCTAAGTTTGGACTAATATATGCCGGAGCACAAAAGAATATGGGGCCTGCCGGAGTAACGGTGGTTATCATTCGTGAAGACCTTGTTAAAGAGGTTGATCCCCAGATTCCAACAATGCTTCAATACAAAATCCATGCAGACAGTGGTTCTTTATATAATACACCTCCTTGCTACAGCATTTATATCTGTGGATTAGTTTATGAATGGGTTAAGAAAAACGGCGGTGTAGAAGCGATGCAGAAGATTAATGAGGAAAAGGCACAGCTTATCTATGACTGCATCGATAATTCCAAACTTTTTAAAGGAACTGTTGAGAAGTATGATCGCTCATTGATGAATGTAAACTTTGTAACCGGCAGTGAAGAAATGGATAAGAAGTTTATTAAAGAGGCTGCTGAAAGAGGAATTGCAAATATTAAAGGTTATAGAACCGTAGGCGGCATGAGAGCAAGCATATACAATGCAATGCCCATTGAGGGAGTAAAGGCTTTGGTTGAGTTTATGAAAGAATTTGAAGCAAAGAATTCTTAATATTTTAAATAGTTAATTTTATAAAGAGCAGCTATCAGGCATTGATAGTTGCTTTTTTGCAGTAATAAGGTGATATTAGAGGCTGTATTAAATATCAGAAAGCTCAATCTTAGCATTTTCGCAGGGAGACAGGACAACCGCTTTTCCGGATGTGGCCAGATCTTCGTCTTCTTCGACTGTTTTAACGGGGAGCATTATCTTAAATACAGAGCCCTTCCCCAACTCGCTCTTTACGCTTATTTCTCCATCGTGGAGATTTACTATGGAATTGGCAATTGAAAGACCAATACCAATACCTTCATGATTTCGTGTTGTAGTGCTGTCTGCCTGTACGAAACGCTCAAAAATGCTGTCGATTTTATCTTCGGGTATACCAATTCCGGTATCTTCTATGACTATGTAGATATATTCAGCCTTTTTCTTGACATCTATACTGATGCGTCCGCCTCTGGGGGTGAATTTGAGGGCATTGGAAATAATATTTAAAATAGCTCGGGTTAGTTTATCCTCATCAAAGGCGGTGATGATTTTTTTGTTTTTTGACTTTAGAGTTATTTTCAGTCCCTTCTCTTTAGCATAGGACTTCGTGTTTTCGATGATTTCATTCAGCGTCTTAACTATGTTATGATTATCAATACGCAGACTGATATTGCCTGAATCAAACTTTGAGGAATCAATCAAATTGTTAATTACTCTTAGAAGTCGGAAACAGTTTTTTTTCATCAGACTATTGTACAATTTAAATTTATTGCGATTGTAACTTAAAAAAATGTCGTCTCCCATCATCTCAAAAAGCTGGATAGAGCTCATAACAACATTCAAGGGGGTTCTAAGCTCGTGGGAAATGTTATTGTAGAAGAAATCTGTTAAGATTTCATTTTCTTTTGAGAATATGGGTTCTTTTAAAGTAGTGTTTGGATAATCAATTGGTACTAAATCTTTATTAGCCGTCTCGCATAAGAAACTAATATTTTCCATAATACACTGCTCCAATCCACATAAATCACAACAACACTAATATCTGGTAATTATACTTTATATTTAACCAGCTAATTATAGTTTGTACCAATTTTTTTAATAACAGTTAATACCAATAACTTGAAAAGCGGGAAATGACGGGAAATAGGAATTAAACGAGAAAATTTCAGGGCAATTTTATAGATATAAGCCGTACCTTGCGTTTTTGGATATCATAGGTTATGATGAATAATGGTTAATTTGATAAATAGCTAATTGCTTTATATTTTATTCTGGAGGATAGGATGCATTTTTGCATCCTTAAAAATGATGCAGTTAAAAATAGATGATAGTACACTCTTAAAGGTTGAAAAGCCGGCAAAGTATACCGGAAATGAATGGAATATGGTAAAAAAGCCTCTTGATAATATTAAGATGCGCTTTGCCTTTTGCTTTCCGGATGATTATGAAATAGGAATGTCCCATTTGGGAATGAAAATTCTTTATCATATATTGAACAAAAGGGATGAAGTGTATTGCGAGAGAGCCTTTGCACCATGGGCTGATATGGAGCAGGTAATGCGAGAAAATAATCTGCCTCTCTATGCCCTTGAAACCTATACTCCTTTATCTGATTTTGATATGGTTGGCTTTACTCTCCAATACGAAATGAGCTATACAAATATACTTAATATGCTTGATTTAGGAGGCATACCTGTATTTTCTAAGGATCGTACTGAAGGTATGCCATTTGTTATTGCAGGGGGCCCATGTGCCTGTAATCCCGAGCCTTTGGCTGATTTTATCGATTTTTTTGTCATTGGCGAGGGCGAGGAAGTCATACTTGAAATCGTTGATGAACATATGAAATGGAAACAAGCAGGAGAAGGCCGGATAGAGTTTTTAAAGAGGGTTGCCGGTATAGAAGGGGTATATGTCCCATCCTTTTATGATGTATTTTACTATGACGACGGAACCATTATGGATGTTATTCCTAAAACCCAAAATGTTCCCGATGGCATAAAAAGGCGCTTGATAGAAGATTTAGATTCAGTTGATTTTCCTGAAAATATTATTGTTCCGTATATAGGAACTGTGCATGACAGAATTATGCTAGAGATATTCAGAGGCTGTGTTCGTGGTTGCCGTTTTTGCCAGGCCGGGTTTATTTATCGTCCGGTCAGAGAGCGAAGCCACGAAAAGCTATTTGAGATTGCTAAAGCTTCGGCCCAAAGCACGGGATACGATGAGATATCAATGGTATCATTAAGTACCAGCGATTATTCGGCCCTTCCCGAGCTATGTGATAACCTTTTAGAATTCACAGAGGAGGAAAAAATCAGCTTGTCTTTGCCTTCACTTAGGGTTGATAATTTTTCCCTTGGCTTGATGGATAAGGTGTCAAAGGTACGTAAAAGCGGACTGACATTTGCGCCGGAAGCCGGTACGCAGAGACTGAGAGATGTTATTAACAAAGGGATAACCAAAGAAGATCTTGTTTCATCGGTTAAGCTTGCCGTAGCAGGGGGCTGGAACCAAGTAAAACTGTATTTCATGATTGGGCTTCCCACCGAAACTATGGAGGATGTTGAGGGAATTTCAGATCTTTCAATAAACCTAATTGAAGCATGCAGAGGACTTCCCAGTGAACATGGCAAAGCTCTTAATATTACTTTGAGTACAGCCTGCTTTATTCCAAAGCCGTTCACACCTTTTCAATGGGAACCGATGGATGAAATCGACAACCTCATGAAGAAACAGTATCATTTAAAGGACCTTATAAAGAAGAGAACAAGAAATATTAAATATAATTATCACGATGCCAAGGTAAGTTTCGTAGAAGCAGTGCTTGCCAGAGGTGACAGAAGACTGGGCAAGGTTATTTATACTGCGTGGGTAAAAGGTTGTAAGTTTGATGGGTGGGATGAATTCTTTTCCTTTGATAAATGGACGGAGTCCTTTTCGGAGTGCGACTTGGATCCTAAGTTTTATGCTAACCGAAGAAGAGAATACTCGGAAGTTTTACCTTGGGATCATATTAACATGGGGATTTCGAAGGAATTTCTCATAAAAGAGAACCAGAAGGCTTACGAAGGCGATCTTACAAGAAATTGTGCAGTAGGCTGTTCAAATTGTGGAGCCCAGATATACAAAACCGGGATATGCACAAAAACAAAGCGGGGTTTAGGCTATGGCGAAAGCGCTGAGATTTAAGTTTTTAAGAGGACAGGAATTAAAATATATTGCACATTTGGATGTTTTGAGGGTTTTTGAACGCGCCATTAAAAGGGTAAAAATTCCGGTGGCCTATACTCAAGGGTTCAATCCGAGACAAAAGCTGGTTTTCGGATTACCTATGTCTATAGGACTTACCAGTGATTCCGAATACGCAGATATTGAATTAGCAGAGGACATGGAGCCCGAGGATTTTATTGCACAGTTAAATGATGGATTGCCTGAAGGTTTAAAGGTTGAGGAAGCTGTTGCCCAGACTACCCGTGACAATATTATGAATCAGATTACCGCTGCACGTTACGAAATCGTCTTTGAAGTTAAGGAGCCACAGAGCCATTTTGAAATGGACACTATGGTATATAATCTGCTTAAAGAGGAAGAAATATCGGTTATTAAAAAAAGCAAAAAAGGTCCCAGACCGGTTAATATTCGCCCATTAATCTATTCTATGTCTGCGAATAAAATAGATGGCGATAAATTCAGGTTAGAGGCATTTTTAAGCGCCGGAGCTGAGAACAATTTAAGAGCAGACCTTTTAATGAAGGCATTTAGCCAGGAATCAAAGCTCGGGATAGACATTGTTTCAATGCATCGTAAAGCACTTTATGCGTCTACCTATAATGAATGGAAAAATCCTTTCGAGGTAGCGAATGATTAAGGATGTTCTTATCGATGTGGGTGTAAAAGAAATTCGCCTCGCAATTATTGAAGATGGTGAAGTGGCGGAAATACGGATAGAAAAAAACCAAAAGCAAAGCCTTGTGGGGAATATCTACAGAGGCAAGGTCGTGCGTGTTCTTTCCGGAATGCAATCTGCGTTTGTTGATATCGGTCTTGAGAAAAATGCTTATCTGTATGTAAAAGATGTGTTACCTCCAAAGTATAATGAAGACGGTGATATATTAACTAATGCGGGAAATCTTCCCGATATATCAGAGCTTATAAATCAGGGCCAAGAGATTACTGTTCAGGTTATTAAGGATGCTGTAGATGAAAAAGGGCCTAGAGTCACTACCCTTATATCAATCCCGGGTAGGTATACCGTTTTTTTACCGCAGGGCCATGCTATAGGCATATCTAAGAGAATTGATAATCAGGAAGAACGCCAAAGATTGAAAGAAATAGCCTTATCCGTTAAACCATTTAATGGTAGCTTAATTATAAGAACTGCATCGGAGAATATTGATGAAGCTTTGTTGATTGAGGATATCAATTCGCTTTCATCCCTTTGGGAGAGTATTAGTGAGAAAGAGAAAAAGGGCAGGACGCCAAGGGTGCTTTACGGTGAACAGGGGATTATAGGGAATGCTCTGAGGGAACATCTTTCAACAGGCATAAACCGTTTCATGGTGAATCATAAGGAGACTTATGAAAAAATAATCTCGATTCTGAGCAATGAAGCACCGGACTTGAAAGAAAGAGTAGAATTCTATAACAAAGAATATGATATGTTTGAGTATTATCATGTGCAAAGCGCTCTTAAAGAGGCTCTTTCCAGAAAAATATGGCTTAAAAGCGGAGCATATCTGATTTTTGACTATACTGAAGCAATGACAGTTGTTGATGTAAACAGTGGGAAATTTGTAGGAAAGACAGATATGGAACAAACGGTTTTTAATATAAATATTGAGGCCGCAAATGCTCTTGTACGTCAAATCCGACTGAGGAACTTAAGTGGTATTATCATAGTCGATTTTATTGATATGCAGAAAAAAGAGCATCGCGATCAGCTCATACAACACCTGCGGGAGGGTGTTAAGAACGATAAAATACAAACAGTGGTAGTCGGAATTACAAGCTTGGGGCTTGTAGAAATGACAAGAAAAAAAATTCGTTTGCCCCTTTCTAACGGTTAAAATCCATCAGGGTTATTTTTCTGCCATCTCCATGAATCCTCGCACATTTCATCAAGATCTTTTATTGCTTCCCACCCCAGCTCTGCCTTAGCTTTTGAAGGGTCGGCATAACAGGTGGCAATATCACCGGGTCTTCTGGGAAGGATTTTATAATTAATTGGGTTTCCGCTCTCCTTTTCAAAGCTTTTAACCATGTCAAGGACACTGTAACCTTTTCCAGTTCCCAAATTATATATCAATATACCGGACTTCTCATTTAGTTTTTCAAGAGCCTTTAAATGTCCAGTTGCAAGATCTACTACATGAATATAATCGCGAACACCGGTGCCGTCCGGGGTATCATAGTCATTACCGAATACACCGAGATATTTCAGCTTCCCTATAGCGACCTGGGTGATATAAGGGACCAAATTGTTAGGAATATTTTTGGGGTCTTCGCCGATTTTCCCGCTTTTATGTGCCCCGACAGGATTAAAGTAGCGAAGTATTATAATATTCCAGCTGTTATCGGAAACATAAAGATCTTCCAGAATATTTTCAATAATAAGCTTTGTTCTGCCATAGGGGTTGGTAACCGATAAAGGAAAGTCTTCCTTAATGGGAACTGTCGCGGGATTGCCGTACACTGTTGCCGAAGAGCTGAAAACTATATCCTTCACACCATGTTTTTGCATTATTTCACACAAAACAAGAGTTCCTGTAATATTGTTATAGTAGTATTCTAGGGGCATGGAAACAGATTCACCCACAGCTTTCAGCCCGGCAAAATGAATGACCGAATCAATGCTTTCCTTTTCAAAAATATTATCAAGGGCCGGTTTATCCAGCAAATCCACATTATAAAATGTCATTTTCTTACCGGTTATCTCCTGAATTCTTTCAATAGCCTTTGCGGATGAATTTATAAGATTATCAACCACTATTATTTCATATCCTGCATTCAACAGCTCAACACAAGTGTGACTGCCTATATAGCCGGCTCCGCCGGTAACTAAAATAGCCATAAAAATCTCTCCTATTTCAGTATAATTAAACGCCGTATGTTCCTTTATTATATCAAATTTATATGTGAAGTGAAAATAATATGAAATAATCAGTTTATTAACAACGGACTAAGGATAAATGTAAGTATTAAGCCAGACAATAATAGAAAAAGATAGTATTATTTTATTATAGGGTATTTTTTGAAAAAAGGTTTATTGAAGGAAGTGATAAAATGGCCGAAGAACAAAAAAATAAAAGTATAAATTCAGAACAGTATGCATGGTATCGCTTGGACAATGCGGCTTTATTATATCCTTCTATACAATCTGATCGTATAACTACAATGTTTCGTATTTCAATGACCCTTAAGGAACCGGTGGACCCAAAAATATTGCAAATATCGTTGGAAGAGGTAATTAAAAAGTTTCCGTTTTATCGTGTGCGCTTAAAAAAAGGTTTTTTTTGGTATTACCTTGAACATAATCCCAAGTTGCCTCGTGTGGAAAGGGATGTGCGCTATCCTCTTGGCCGATTGCATCCGAATCTAGGGAAACGTTTTTTATTCAGAGTCCGTTATTGGCAATCTCGTATTGCTGTTGAATTCTGCCATGTACTTTCAGATGGTACCGGAGGAATTACATTTTTAAAAGCGTTGGTTTATGACTATCTGAAAAGAAAGGGTAAAAATCCCGGGGATCCCGGAGATATACCGGTAGATTTTATGTCAGGAGAAGCAGCAGAGGATGCCTATAACAGATTCTATAAAAGCCCCCTGCCTCTCCCGGACAAAGGAAGGGAAGCCTTTCA
>CAYUZC010000054.1:0-10446 GCA_964449525.1 uncultured Ruminiclostridium sp. | reverse complement strand
CGGTAAGATGATTTATTTTTTCTTCACAGAGCCTTATATGACCTTCATTCTTTTCAATTTCGCTATCAAAATTATGAACAAAGCTTCTAAGCTCCTCCATCTCAGACTTTAAAAATTCAAGACGCTCATTTTTACTTCGGTTCTTATTTTTAATATTTTCTATTCTTCTGTTTTCTTCATCAATTTGCTCTCTGATTGTCCGAGTCTGATCATCCACTTCATCTAGCTTAGTTTTCAACTTATCTATAGTATCTAAAAACAAGCTTACTTCTATTCCTTTAAGCTCATTACTCAGATTTATGTAACGTCTGGCGGTTTCTGCCTGTTGGGCAAGAGGCTCTAACTGGCTTTCCAGCTCAATTAGAATATCATTTATTCGAACAAGGTTTTGTTTTGTTGTTTCAAGCTTACGCTCTGATTCCTTTTTACGGGCTTTATACTTAGTAATACCTGCAGCTTCCTCAAATACCAGCCTGCGTTCATCGGATTTGGTGCTCAGAATCTCATCTATACGACCCTGACCAATAATAGAATAGCCCTCACGACCTACACCGGTATTCATAAAAAGCTCCTGAATGTCCTTTAAACGGCACTGGGTCTTGTTAAGAGAGTATTCGCTTTCACCAGAACGATACATACGGCGTGAAACTGTGACCTCTGTATAATCAACTGGAAGAATTTTGTCAGAATTGTCTATAGTAATGGTAACAGCAGCAAAACCCACTGGTTTGCGGTGTTGGGTACCGGCAAAGATTACATCTTCCATCTTACTTCCACGTAAGGTCTTAGCACTTTGTTCGCCAAGCACCCATCTAACAGCGTCTGCAATATTACTTTTGCCGCTGCCGTTAGGCCCTACAACAGAAGTCTGCCCTTTATTGAAATGTAATATAATTTTATCTGCAAAGGATTTAAAACCTTGTATCTCTAAAGATTTTAAATACAAATCTAAGCACCTCATGTCAATTATAAAGTATAAATATCATTTCACATTGTACCATACTCAGACAATATTAGACAGGCAATTAATAGAATGATATTCTAGCTATTCTTATTTCTTCATTATAGCTATAGGCACATCCTAAAAATAATTTATTTACCAAAATCTCAACAGCCGCACTCATATTAAACTTCTTAGGATCCGATTCGAGTATTTTTAATTCAATTGTCTTATTTCCTCTTTGCACTTCTTCAATAACCCTGTTGATATACTCGTCTTGATTCTTTACAGCCAGATTATTATATTTATAATAGTTGTACTTTGTTGCCGTACAAGCCTCATATTCATTCTTATCCCATTGATGATCCAAGCTGATATCAGAATCAGTAAGATTAAAATAATTGTACATTATGCCGCTTTTTTTACCAATCTGATAAGGGTCATCCCAAGTAATATCAATATGGTAAAAATCCCCATCTATTTTTACCATATTCCAAGCATGACCAACTCCTTTGGATTCTCCGAGAACTATTTTCGTTTCAACACCGGAACGATTCAAAAGTATACTTGCCGCTTTTGAATATCCTTCACATACAGCTACTCCCATACATAAAGCACCGTAAGCAGTAAATGATTCAGAATTTATTTGGTCGTTATTAACCCCTTCCATGTTATACTCACAGTTCTCAACCAGATAATTATGCACAGCAAGTTCTTTCTGGTAATCAGTCATATTAGGTTTTATTATCTGTGATAAAATGGTACCGACCTTGCTTTCAAGCTTTTCTCGGTGGGCCTTTATTGTTGCTGTATTTTTATTATATTTTAGCGTTAATTCTCCGTTAGACTTGTATATCATACCACTGTAATATTGAATCTCCGGGGTTTCCCTTAAGCATGCATTGACCATATCCACAATCTTGTCAAAATTATCGGTGTATTCATTTTTGGGTAATACAATGCTGGTTTTACCCGAAAGCAATGCTTCCGATATCAGATCATAGACCTGCTGATAACCGGCAGGCTTTCTCACCAAGACCTCACGGCTCACAGGCTTAACACTGGCAGGATTATTGTACTGTACAATACCTAGTGACAAGGCAGTTTCCACAGGCACTACACCTGAACTGATAAGATTTTCAATAAGGCTTTCCTCGTTACTGCAAACTGCGAATAAACTGTTGTATACCATACCGACCGCATCGTCCTTTGTAAGCTCCAGCTTGTTGAAGTAATTAACATCGGAGGTATCTAGTCCTCTTTTATAGCATAGTGTTTGGATTGAGTTAATAAAATCCTTTCGTTCTACAGGATAGCCTAAATATCGCAAAATCATGGCTGCAAATGATACCCCATCAAGTTTACTTGAGGGGCCAATAGTTGTCGATGATGTACCCACAATCATTCCTGTTTTCACGGCAAATGCCATATAGGGTCTTGCCCATGGTAAAATCAAAGATTGATCAGTATAAGAAGAAAGTATCCCATTTATATCTGTAGAGGATAATTGTTTTACCTCAGGAGTTTTCCCAAAAAAGTTTAAAAGCAGAGTTATTCCAATCTGACGATTAAGCTTTACCCCAAGATCAGGGTTGAATCTGTCAGAAGAGGCGCCGGCAAACAAGCCTAGTTTATATATTTGCCAAGACTCAGATTCATATTTATATGCTGATTCAGCAAAGGCAACTTGGGAAATTGAGACGAAACAGCTTATAATAAGTATAATTACTAAAAATATTTTTGTCTTTTTCATATTAACCAACTTTTTTTCATGTTTAAGATTGTCTTCATTATACCTTTTCAAAGATACAGTATACAAGAATTGTCATGATATTTTAACATATTTTGAACAAATTGATATTTCCAATCTAATTGTATCGGATGATAAAAATAAGCCACCCTACAAAAAAAGGAGCATACGCTCCTTTCTTGGAATTTTAAATTCTATCTTCAATTTTAGCATAATCAGTGCGTTTTCTGATGCTCTTATATGCCGGACGGATAATTTTACAGCCGTTCAAATGCTCCTCAATAATATGAGCACACCAGCCTACGATCCTTGAAATAGCAAAAATCGGAGTATTCATTTCCAACGGAATACCGAGCATATCATATACAAAGCCCGAGTAAAAGTCGATATTAGCACACATTGGTTTATCAGTATTTCGAATTTCTCTGAAGACCTTGGGTGCGAGGTTTTCAATCTTAGCATAAAGCTCAAATTCATCGCTTCTACCAACCTGTTTAGCCAATTTTTCTGCTTGCTCTTTTAATAGGACACACCTAGGGTCAGATAGGGTATAAACAGCATGACCCATTCCATATAACAGTCCGGTATGGTCAAAAGCATCTTTCTTGAATATTTTTGTAATATATTCACGGATTTGTTCATCGCTTCCCCAATCCTTAACTTCGTTTTTAAACTCCGCCAACATACTGATAACCTTATTATTGGCACCGCCGTGTTTCGGTCCCTTAAGACTACCTACAGCAGCTGCGATTGATGAATATATATCAGTCCCGGAGGATGACACCACATGAGTTGCAAAGGTTGAATTATTACCGCCACCATGCTCCGCATGCAATACAAGCGCAAGGTCCAGAACCCTTGCTTCAAGATCAGTGTATTCTTTTGAAGGTCTTAAAAGCATAAGAATGTTCTCTGCGGTACTTAGCTCTGAATCCGGATTATGAATATATAGACTTTTCCCATCCAAATAGTGGGCTTTGGCTTGGTACCCATATGCAGCCATAACCGGAAACTTAGCAATTAAATCCATACTTTGCCTGAGTAGATTTTTTATGCTGGTATCATCAGCATTCTTATCAAAGGAGTACATCGTCAGAACCAAGCGTGCTATTTTATTCATTACATCCGGGCTCGGAGCATTAAGAATATTGGCCCTTACAAAGTCCTCATCTATTTTTCTTCTGGATCCCAAAACCTCCGTAAACTGGTACAATTCTGTTTTGTTTGGCAAATCCCCAAATAGCAGAAGATATGCACATTCCTCAAACCCAAAGCGGTTCTCTGAAATAAAGCCTTTTACTAGATCATAAATATCTCTTCCTCTATATACAAGTCGGCCTTCAACAGGAACCTTTTCTCCTTCATCGAAAACATATGCATGAACATCACCGATCTCAGTTAAGCCTACTAAAACACCTGAACCGTCTTCATTTCTTAGCCCACGTTTAACATTATACTTATCATAGACTCCCGGCCTGAATCTGTTCTTAACCTCTACAATCTCTCCTGCTATATCATAATAGCTATTCATTGCTGCTTGTGACATCTCTTTATACAATGAAATAACCTCCTCTGCTTTATGCTTGTTATACATGCTAGATCTCATTAATATCTTAGTATTTCTGTAAATAACTTTTGTGTGCCGAGCGCTTCCTAAGAAGGGAGAACTTTTATTAACTTCTTTATTGTTATAATTCGAATATTTATACAAATGCGATTCTTATTATTGTATACAATCACACTTTATCCGTCAAGCATAATTTTGCAATTTTATAGATTAAATAATTCATTAAGAAATAAGTATATTATATATATAAATAGTTGATGTAAAATGCTGTCCCGTTAATTCATCCTGGTGTATATTTATAGAATTTTTATAGTTAAAGCATGTAGAATGACATTTAGATCAAAAAAACTTGCAGTTTCATGCAAGTTTTTTAGCTTTTTTTAATATTCATGTTTGGTTTGATGTTGACTGTTAGTATTCTCGTGATGCTTTATATTTTTGGCTATCCTTTTCCATAGTAAATTTCTTACTGCTTTTCTTTAAAACCGAATCATATGTACTATCAATAACAATCCAACGGTTTTCATCAGATAAATAGACTTCATTCCATGCATGATACCCGTTAACCAGATCCGAATAACCTTTTTTTAGCTTAGTCGGGATGTTCTGACTTCTAAGCATCGCTGCTAAAACAGCTGAATAATCATAGCAAATCCCTTCTTTAGACTGGTATACTTTATCAATATCCGGGACATATGTTGTATCGATATTTTTAATCTTATCATAGTCATAGCTGAATGTATTAACCACAAAATTATATATTGCTACAACCTTTTCCTTATCAGTCTTTAGATCCTTTGTTAACTCTTCGGCTTTGTTGATAATCTCCATATCGGAATTCCAGTTTACAGTCTGTATAGAGGCTTTAAACACATCCAATATATCCTTGATTTTAGCCTTAATGCTCTGTGCTTTAACCTGGCGATAGCGATTAGCACTAACATTTTCAAAAATAGAAACTTTATAATCACCTTCACCTAATTGCAAAGGAAAATACTCAAAATTATCCTGTCCGAAAAGATCATAGTCGTATTTGTCAATGTTATTCTGAATTCTTGTCTTAACACGTTTTTGTCCATAAGAAGTATACCTGGCTCCCACAGAGCCGTATTCGGATTTTGAATTATCAAAGTTATTAGATTGAAAAATCGACGCATAGGAGCATACTGAAAACAACATGAAAAATACTATTAACAATACCATGAATCTTAATTTTTTCATATCGTTACACCTCCAGAAAAAGTATATTTATATACTGATATAATTTACCAACATTTTTCAACAACAAAACATATTTTCATAAATAAGTCTCTAAAATCTCTAAAACCTGCGGAATACATGGAGCATTATGGTTCTTGATTATAAAATCAGAAGCTTCTTTAACAGCAGGTGTTGCATTTTCGACAACAATACCTAAATCGGCTATTTGTATCATATCCAGATCATTGTCATTATCACCGATAGCTACTAATAAACGCCACTTTTCTCCGTAGATTGATTTTAACTTGTTTAGGGCTGCCCCCTTGGATGCACTTTTTCCCATAATATCCAGAAGCTCATGTTCAGAAAAAACTATGTTGAGATCGGTTCTGCTAAGTTGGTCCAAATCTGCTTTTATCGCTTCCAGAGTCTCATGTTTATCTAAGAATAATATTTTCAGCCATTCTCCGGGGATATCCTCCCATGGGGCTTCTTCTACTTCAAGGCCCTCCCTTTCAAGCTGTGATCGTACAATGTCATTTGGATTAAACACATAGGCCTTTCCGTGCATATTTATCTCACAGCATGTATCGGGATATTTCAACATAATTTTTTTCAACACAGGCTTAATATCATCAGACATTGTGGTTTTAAATAATACTTTTTTGGTATTAATATCATAAGCCATCGCGCCATTAAAAAAGATAGAAGGCACATTCATATAAAGTTCTGGAAATTTAACTGTAGTAGTCCTTTCCATGCGTCCGGTGGATATACCAAATCGGCCACCTTGTGAAATAAAGCTTGTAATCGCGTCCATATTTTCTTTTGATAAGTTTCTGTCTTTATCTAGGAGTGTTCCGTCAAGATCACTGAAGATAACAATGCCGTCATATTTCATATAGTATTTATTCCTTTGTCATTTTGTTTAATTGATTTTGTATAGCGTACAGAAATTCCTTGGTATTAACAACTTTTTTGTTCTCGAGTTCTGATAGAGCAATCAAATCTTTTGTCATTATACCTTCTTCAATAGTCTTTAAACATGCACTTTCGAGCATATCTGCAAAGTTTGCCAACTCAGGTGTTTCATCAAGCTGACCTCTTTTTCTGAGGGCTCCGGTCCAAGCAAAAATTGTGGCCACCGAATTGGTCGATGTTTCTTTTCCCTCAAGATGCTGATAATAGTGGCGCTGAACAGTTCCATGGGCTGCTTCATATTCAAAATATCCCTCAGGTGAAACCAATACCGAGGTCATCATTGCCAAGCTTCCGAAAGCTGATGCCACCATATCGGACATTACATCGCCATCATAGTTTTTGCATGCCCAGATAAATCCGCCTTCAGAGCGCATTACCCTTGCAACCACATCATCTATAAGAGTATAAAAATACTCAATGCCTACCTCTTTAAATCTTTCTATATATTCTGTATCAAAAATATCCTGAAAAATATCTTTAAAACTGTGGTCATAAATTTTTGATATAGTGTCCTTTGTAGCAAACCATATGTCCTGTTTCTTTTCCAAGGCATAGTTAAAACATGAACGAGCAAAGCTCTCTATGGATTTTTTTGTATTATGCATGCCCATAATAATGCCATCACCGGTAAAATCATGAATGGTTTTTTTGGTCACTTTCCCATCCTTATCGGTAAAAACCAATTCAGCCTTTCCTGCTCCTTCAATTTTCATCTCGGTATTCTTGTAAATATCTCCATAAGCGTGTCTTGCTATAGAAATAGGCATTTTCCAGGTCCGTACAAAGGGATTAATTCCTTTGACCAAGATAGGCTCTCTGAAAACTGTACCATCTAAGATAGCACGAATAGTACCGTTAGGGCTCTTCCACATCTCGGTCAAATTATATTCCTTGACACGAGCTGCATTAGGAGTAATAGTGGCACATTTTACAGCCACTCCATACTTTTTTGTGGCCTCAGCCGAATCGATAGTAATCTGGTCATTGGTTTTTTCTCTGGCTTCCAACCCCAAATCATAATACTCAGTCTTTAAATCGACATAGGGCTCAATAATAATATCTTTAATCCACTTCCAGATTATTCTGGTCATCTCGTCCCCGTCCATTTCGACGAGGGGAGTTTTCATAATAATTTTAGCCATCGCTTCCTCCTGAAATTTGTCCGCTTTTTAAAATTGTCTTTTTATCCAGGGTAGCTTCCCACCCGATTTCAGTATTTCGGCATCCAATGGCGATAATGTGTGCTCTAGCTCTATAGTAATGCCTTTGGTAAGATTATTAAGCACACACGCACCCTTTAAATCTCCAATATCTACTGCAATTTTATCCCCTTCGCTAAGATTATCATAATCGGAAGGATTCTTAAAGGTTAGAGGTACTATTCCAAAATTAATAAGGTTAGCAAGATGTATTCTAGCAAAGCTTTTAACAATTACAGCCTTTACCCCCAGGTATTTCGGTGCAAGGGCAGCATGTTCGCGGCTGGAGCCTTGACCATAATTCTCTCCGCCAATAATAAATCCGCCATTGTATTCTCTGGCTTTTTCATAAAATTTTGGGTCCACAGCCTCAAACACAAATTTTGATATCTCGGGGATATTGCTTCTGAAAGGCAAAATTTTTGCCCCGGCAGGCATAATATGGTCTGTTGTTATGTTGTCTTCCACCTTAAGTAGGACATTCCCTTCAAGGGTATCGGAAAGCGGGTCAAAGGATGGCAATGGTTTAATATTCGGTCCTCTGATTACCTCTACTTTTTTAGCTTCTTCCTCGCTAAGGGGCTTTAATATCATATTATCATTTATTATAAAGCTGTCCGGAAGATTTACCTCAGGGTAATCTCCAAGTTCTCTAGGATCTGTTAATACACCTTTAATTGCTGTGGCTGCTGCTGTTTCCGGGCTCACCAGATAAACCTGTGCGTCCTTAGTACCACTTCTTCCCTCAAAGTTACGATTAAAGGTTCTTACCGAAACGCCTGCTGACCCGGGAGCACATCCCATGCCTATACATGCGCCGCATGCATTTTCCATAATTCTGGCTCCAGACCTGACAAGCTTCGTATAGTCTCCATCTTCGGCGAGATGCTCCACAACCTGTCTTGAGCCGGGACTTATAAATACGTGAAGATTATCCGAAACAGTTTTATTATTTAGTGCCTGAGCTACTATTTTAAGGTCCCTCAAAGAGGAATTCGTACAGGAGCCAATGGCTACCTGATCCACCTTTATAGACCCTATTTCCCTTACTCTTTTAACCGAGCCGGGACTATGCGGAAGGGCAGCCATAGGCTCAATTTCAGAAAGATTTATATTTATTATCTCATCATAAACCGCATCTTTGTCAGCTTCTAAATGTTTATAATCTTTTTCTCTGCCCTGGGCTTTTAAGAATTTATAGGTGATATCGTCACTGGGGAATATGCTTGTAGTGCAACCTGTTTCAGTCCCCATATTGGTTATTGTGGCACGATCCGGAACACTTAATGTACCTACGCCTTCACCAAAATACTCCAGAACCTTGCCCACATTACCTTTTACGTCAACCAACCGAAGAACCTCTAAGATGACATCTTTTGCAGAAACCCATGAATTAAGTTTGCCGGTAAGATTTATTCCTACAACCTTTGGATATTTAATGCGGAATGGCGCACCTGCCATAGCGCAAGCTACATCAAGGCCCCCTGCTCCCATAGCAAAGCATCCCATTCCTCCGGCGGTAGGAGTGTGGCTGTCAGATCCGATAAGCGTATTTCCGGGTATAGCAAACCGCTCCAGAAAGAGTTGATGACATATTCCATTGCCTGGCTTTGAAAAGTAAAGGCCGTACCTTTTTGCTATTGATTCCAAAAATCTATGGTCATCGGCATTTTTAAAATCAGCTTGTAGTGTGTTATGGTCTACAAAGCTTACACTAAACTGGGTTTTCACCCTGTCAATTCCTATAGCCTCAAACTGGAGGTAAGCCATTGTACCTGTCGCATCCTGTGTAAGTGTATTGTCTATCCTTAGTGCAACCTCACATCCTACTTTAGGTTCACCCTCAATTATATGATTTTTCAAAATTTTCTCAGTAATTGTTCCCGCCATTACACTCACCTTTACTATGTTTTTGAAAATTATACCCTATTTAACTTACAATAAGCAATATGCATAAGTAACTAAGTTTTTGTTGTAAGTCAATCATACTTTAATTATACTTATAATTAACCAGAATAAATATTCTCCCAATCTCTGAAGGTTCGGTAGGGATTACAATTAATTTTAAAACATAGGTATTTGTTTTAAGTATACAATAAATCTGTCAAGGAGTACTGAAGAATGGATTTGGAAAACCGTGAAAAGGCTGAAAATAAAGTATTGCTTTTATATTTTATGCAAAAGGTTCGAATTCCCGTAAGCAACATGCAGTTAACCAAGATAATGCTTGAAAACCGCTACATGAATTATTTTCTACTTCAACAAAGCGTCCATGAAATGCAACAGGATAAGCTTATCATATCTGAAACTAAGGATGATTTGGATTATTACAATCTTTCTGAAGAAGGGCAAAAAATGTTGGAGATGTTTGTTAATTTGGTGCCTCTGGGAATACGTTCCAGGCTTGACCATAACATTGATGCCATTCGCTCGGTAATGCGTCTTGAAACATCTGTAGTTGCTGAGTATACCCTTGAAAACGAAACAGAATATGAAGTAAAATGTAGGATTCTCGAGGATTTTAATCCCCTTATAGATATCAGGCTTTCTGTGGGTTCCAGAGATGATGCCCGTTCCATCTGCAAGAATTGGAAAACCCATGCTAAGGAAATATACCCTGAGGTTATTGCAGTGCTTTTAGGTAAGGATAAAGAGAATCAGTGAGTAATAAAATTTGCAGAAGTAATAAATCGATTAATATGGATAAACGCTTATTAAATCTAGCGATAGGCGAATTTGCCGCCCTGTGTACATTAATTTTAATATATATGCATATACCGGAACATCCGGACGGCGATTCCGGAAACAT
>CAYUZC010000053.1:6798-10508 GCA_964449525.1 uncultured Ruminiclostridium sp. | reverse complement strand
GGAGCGAAGGCAGTAGCTTGCAACCAATCAGACTTCGTCTTCTTGGCAAGCCTTGCATGGGTGCTACTACTGTTTTCCTCGTCGCTTGCGCTCCTTGTAAACAGTGTAGCGACCTTCAACGGAGCCATGTCACATACCGATTAAACTGATTTTTTAGAGCTAGGTGCTTAAAGGCGTTCGAAATGAGATTCTTGCAGCGGCTCCCTTGTCAACATAAAACTATTACGCATTATTCTTTTAGTTCTTTTTTGCGGGGGTACTAATTTTGATAACTAAACTGTTTTTTATTATCAGAGATTTTTTCGATAATCTAAGACTGAACAGAAAAATACAGCTCTCGCTGATGCTTATCATAGTACCCTTGTTTATTCTGTTTGTACTACTCTTTTCAAATATGTATCACTTCAATCAGCAGTATGACCGTATAATATCTAACGCTTCCGAGGCTGGTCGATTCAGTATAGATTTTCAGGAAGAATTCGACTATAAAATTTATCTGATTATAGCGGGACACTCAACATTTGAAAAAGAAGAACCCTACCTAAATATCGAGGAAGCTCGTGAAATTGTTTCGGATCTCATTAAAAATACGAGCTCTCCGGATAATAAACGCAGAGCAGAAGATATTATGAAACTGTTGACTAATCTCGAAAAATATGCAAAACAAATCGAGGAAAACAAAAGAATCGGCGGTTTCTACGATGAAAATATCAACATATGGGAAAACTATGTTCAGATTGCAACATCATTGGTTCATTCCAACATGCTCGAATATACGTACTATGAAACAATAGGAATGGAACAGGTACGCGCGGGCGTAACAGAAAGCCTTCAAAAAATAACTTTGCTAAGTCTAACAGTGTTTATGTTTTTGTTAATTATGGCTCTGTTTTTGTCTGTGGTTATTCCTAACAGTATTGTCAAGCCGATTCATAAGCTTAATGAAGTAACAAACCAAGTTGCAAAGGGTGATCTTTCGGTTCGAGTAAGAGATGTAACTGGTGCAGAGGTGAGGCGGCTTGGCAGATCACTAAACATTATGATAGAAAAAATCGATAATCTCCTCCATGCAATCAAGGTGGATGAGGAAAATCTCAGATCGGCAGAACTTGAACTATTACAGGCGCAAATAAACCCTCATTTCCTATACAATACCCTTGACACCATAATATGGCTCTCTGAATCGGGCAAGCAGGATCAGGTGGTAGATATGGTAAGTGCGCTGTCAGACTTTTTCCGAACCTCTCTTAATCATGGAGATGGATTGTTCACTCTTCGTGAGGAAGAACGGCATGTACACAGTTATCTACAAATTCAGCAAGTTCGTTACCAAGACATACTTGAGTATGAGATCAATATCCCGGAAGTGTTTTATGAAACTGTTCTGCCTAAGATTACTATACAACCCCTTGTTGAAAATGCTCTTTATCATGGAATAAAAAATCGCAGGGGTGGCGGAAGAATTGAGATATCTGCAAGATTGAATAACCATGATGTAATAGTATCGGTGAAAGATAACGGGATAGGTATGAGTGAATCACGGCTTAAACATATCATTACCAACCTGGATAAAGAACAGGTAATCAGCGGCCGCCAGATACGCGACTCCTACGGACTCTATAATGTTAATCAACGTATTAAGCTTAAATTCGGGAAAAGATATGGCCTATCAATTTCGAGTGTATATGGTGAAGGTACTTGTGTAAGCGTAAGTATCCCCTATATAGACCCAAACCATGGTTAGAGATATATGATAAAAAAAAGAGGCCATTAAGGCCTCTTTGATTTATGAATATCACCGGTGAATTCCTTCCAATATTGCATTGCAGTATCATCATCTCCGAAATGTCCGATTAGGTGCTTATTATCTTCAAGCATATATATTTCTATATTCAGAGTCTTATTTCCCTTTATATAAGTGCCGGTAAACTTATTATTGGAAACAGTACCTTCAACTCTTTCTTTATTTCCCAAGCTTCCTGTTACACTGTTATTTTTCTGCTGAATAATAAGCTTTCCAATACCTTTTACAGACCAAGTGCCGGAAAAATCAGCCGGTTTTGAAAGCTTTCGCAGGTATTTATTAAAACTGTTCTCTTCCCTTTGTCCGTCCCAATCCTGCCAATCTCTTTCAAATCTAACTTTATAGCGGTATTTACCGCTAAAGGACTCACCGTCAGAATCTATCTTAAACTCCAAACTACCGGATGAATGATTCTCGTTATATTTTCCGATAAGCTTGTCGTCGGATATTACTCCCTCTATTGTATTACCGCTTCCATAGGTTCCCTCTACATAAATACCATTCTGAGTGAGGTTAAGCTTTCCCCGATTGGTAAACCAGATTCCTGACCATGTTTGTATCGAATCTTCAGGGGGTGTAGGGGGATAGAAATTATCATCATCGAGAAGATATGATACGGTAGCGGTACATGTCCCTCCATCCCATTCAATATCGCATCCTAGGTTTTCGATGATAAAACGCATAGGTATCATTGTGCGACCTGTATCAGAATAATAAGGAGCAACGTCCATAGTTTTTTTAATTCCGTCAACTGTATAGGTTGTTTTTCCTATCCAAACACAAACGGTTTTTCCGTTCCATTTGACAGTAATTTTTTGTTCTCCCGAAACATAATCTACAGTCCCTCCCATTGACTCAATAAATGCCCTTATAGGGAGCATTGTTCTTGCATTTTTAAGAACCGGTACGGTATTTTTCCCGGGATCAATTTCTAACCATTTCCCGTTAACAAGCATCTTTTTCTCGCCCAATGTCATAGATATTATGCCATAAATACGCTGGCACTTCACTGATACTTCATTTGAGGGGCTACCTAATGTTTTATCCTTTAATACTGGTTTGACTATATAATAATAAGTTGTTCCCGGTACGACCTTACTATCCTTATAACTGTCTCCGGTAATCCAAAAATCGGTTTCAGAAAGGTTGGTTTGTCCGCCGGAACGGGTTGATCTGTAAACATAGTATCCAAGTATATCTGTATTTTTACTGCTGCTTTTCCATTCAATAGTAATATTGCCTGTATTAATTTTGGCTTTTAAAGTAATGGAAAACTTCGTACCTTGGTAATAAACCTTAACTTCATTAGAGGCTTTTCCTGTATGGCCATCTGACAGAACAGGCTTTACTATATAGTAATAAGTCGTACCCGGAGTTGCCTTAGTGTCTACATAGCTGGTTCCTGAAATCCAAAAATCTGTTTCGGGTAAAATAGTATGTCCACCCGATTTAGTTGATCTGTACACATAATATCCTTTAACACCTTTTTCATGAGTTATTGCATTCCATCTGAGAGTTACATTGTCAGTATTTACTTCGCACTTCAGATTAATTTCAGTTTTTGTGGTTAAGGCTCCGGCAGAAATCGTGTTAACTTGAGTTACTGCACATACTGTCACGCATATAAAAAGACAGTATAAAAGGAACTTTTTTCTGATAGTAGAGGTGATTAGGTTCATAACAATATCCTCCTGTTAATTTTTATACTTATGTACTTATAGTATTTCAGGAATTATTATTTCCCTTCATTAAATAGCCTTTAAAAATAGATTACAAAGTAGTTTTGTTTGTACCATTTTTGTAACAGTGTAGTAATAATGCAGTATAATATAGTGAATAAAACGTTAATCATGATTTAAAACAATAAAGCGATTATTTAACGGTATTTACAAAAACCAAATGAATG
>CAYUZC010000053.1:0-6698 GCA_964449525.1 uncultured Ruminiclostridium sp. | reverse complement strand
CCCCGGTTTACACTACGCCAAGTGAAAATCAGGTTTTTCAGCCTGGGCCACAATCTTCGGCACCCTCTACACCTGCTGAGCCTTCTCCAAAGAAAAAATCTAAAGCATTAGTATATGTTTTAGGTCTTGTTGCAGTTATAGCAGTTGTTTTACTTGCAATGAATATTCTATCTAACGCAAACCCGGCAAATAAGCTTATTAAGGGATTAGCAAAGTTTTCAAAGATGGATAAGGCAACATCAACGACAACTATAGACATTAATTATGATGGAGACTCAGATGAGATTGAGATGTTAAAGGATGTAACAATTAAGCTTGAGACAGCTGCCGATGTTAATGACCTACTTGTTCAAATATCATTAGATTTATTGTATGCCAATAAACCAGTGATTCAGATAGCAGCAGGGGCAAATAACGAGGATATATATGTTGACCTAAAAGACCTTCACCAAGAAAAATTCTATCAGGAGATTGAGGGTTTGGCTCCGGAGTATGCGGATTTTGTTAACGATTATAAAATAATTAAAAATGCTTTTGACGGTATTGCTTTGAAGTTTGACGACAAGCAGTACATAAAGATAATAAAAAATGTATTAGGTGATGATATAAAAGGTTCCGGTAATAAGGTTACTGTTACGCTGGATTCCAAAACAATTTCAAAGCTGACTGAAAAGCTTTTGGAAGAAGCAGAGGAAGACGAGAAATTGATGGAATCAATTAGAAAGAACGGTATTGAATTTATCAATAAAGTAATTAAGGAAGAGAAAAAACTGGAACTTATTGATGTTGATGATTTAGAAGATGCATTAGAGATACTAGAGGATGAGGATGATTTCGAAGATTACTATAAAGAAGCAATAAGTGAAGCATTAAGCGGCATGGATTATATGGATATTGATATAGACGATTTACCTGAGATTGACATTACATTCAGGTTTGGAGCAGGCAATACCATAAAAGGCATTGATTATATAGTAGTAATTGAAGAAGATGATGAAAATATTGAAATAATTACAAAGACCGATATTAAAAACAGCGCAAGCTTTACAAAAATCAATAAGAAAAACGCTATTGAAATTGAAGAGCTAATAAGTGGCGGAGATATTGAAGAGGTTATTGAGGAAATATCAGAAAACCTGAAAAAGGTTGTTAAGAAGAACAAAGATCTTACAAAAAAGATTGAAGAATTAACCGACGAAGATGTTGATGATGCAATTGATATGATAATGTATGGAGCATTTAGTTTTGCAGGTTAATAGCATAATGTAGAATAAGACATTTATATTGAAGCCGGGCTTTTGTCCCGGCTTCTCTGATGTTTTGATTCGACAAATTAAATTCCAGAATAAGTAAAAATATTGGTTTATAGTTATAGAAATCTCACAAAAACTTATAATTTTTACTTCACATTGCTACAATTTATGATATAATTCATTAGATGATAATTTATGGTTAATAGGGAGGAAATAATATGAGGGCTACTGGATATGTTAGAAAACTGGATTCACTTGGAAGAATAGTACTGCCTAAATCTTTACGTAAAGAGTTGAGTATAAGTGAAGGCGATGACATTGAAATGTATGTGGATGAAGATGGAAATGTAGTACTCGACAAATACACTCCAAGATGTGTTTTTTGTGATGCTGCCAAACAAAATACAATTGATTTTAAAGGGAAAGTTATCTGTTTAGAATGCTTAAAGGATATGTAATATTTAATTAATATTTGAATTACGACGGCGGTATTTACCGCCGTATTTTTATGGGTATAAATATATGTAGCTAATTATTTGGAGGTACCCATGAATATCCGAGAATATATTGAAGATATTGAAGAAAGTCTATTATCGGACTTTGCGTCCTTTAGCAGGAAAAGCAAAGGCAGGGACAGAAATGAGAAGCAATGTGATATAAGGACTGTTTTCCAGAGAGATCGGGATAGAATTATTTATTCTAAGGCTTTTAGACGACTGAAGCATAAAACCCAGGTATTTATATCTCCTGAGGGAGATCATTACAGAACAAGACTTACACATACCCTGGAGGTTTCTCAGATAGCAAGAACTATAGCCAGAAGCTTAAGATTAAACGAAGATTTGACCGAGGCAATAGCCCTGGGGCACGATTTAGGTCATACTCCTTTCGGGCATGCAGGTGAACGCGTTCTTGATAGGGTGAGTACTTTCGGTTTTAAACATAATGAACAGAGTGTCAGAGTTGTAGAGGTATTAGAGAAGGATAGAAAAGGATTGAATCTCACTTGGGAGGTGCGAGACGGAATACATCACCATACAGGAGAAGAAATGCCCTCAACCCTTGAAGGACGGGTAGTTCGTTTTGCCGATAAGATAGCATATATAAATCACGATATTGAGGATGCCATACGCGGTGGTATTATTACCGAAAAGAATTTACCAAAAGACTGTACTGAGATATTAGGGAAAACATCTTCATTACGGATTAATAACATGATTACAAATATTATTGAAAATAGCTATGGTGAAAATTCTATATGTATGAGCCCTGATTTTCAGGCAAGCAGTAAATTTCTTAGGGATTATATGTTTGAAAACGTTTATGTAGGGTCTGTTGCGAAAAAGGAGGAATCAAAGGCAGAGCTTATGATATCGGAATTGTTTATTTATCTTATGAAGAAGCCTGAGATGCTTCCGGCAGATTCCCAAAATGCCATTGAAACTGACGGAATCGAGAGAACCGTCCTGGATTATGTAGCCGGGATGTCAGACCGATATGCTGTGAAAAAATTCCAGGGAATTTTTATACCTGTTTCTTGGTAATATTTGTACAATGTCGTAAAACCTGAGACCATTAATTAGGCACTTACAGCATTTTATAGGGTGTATTTTTGGCAACAATCAAAATATTTATCCATTAAGAAGGAAAACCGGGCAATCTGTCGAATAATAAATTCTATGAGGTTACAATATGTATTACTCTGAAGAACTAATCGAGGAAGTCAGAATACGCAATGATATTATTGAGATAGTTTCAAGCTATGTTAAACTTGAACGCAAAGGCAGAAGATACTTCGGTTTATGTCCGTTTCACAATGAAAAATCACCTTCTTTCTGTATTGAGCCTGCAAAACAATTTTTCTATTGCTTTGGATGCAATAAGGGCGGAAGTGTTATTCAGTTTATAATGAGCATTGAAAACTTAGATTTTATGGATGCACTTAAGTTTCTTGCTGAAAGAGTGGGAATTGTTCTGCCGGAGCCTGAGGACACCGAGCAGAAAGAAAAATCCAGATTACGAATGCAAATTCTGGATATAAATAAAGAAGCGGCGAGGTTCTTTTTTGCAACATTAGCTGGCAAAAACGGTATCGGAGCACAGGGGTATTTAAAAAATCGTGGTCTGACTGAAAAGACAATCAGACAATTTGGTTTAGGCTTGGCCTCCAATGGTTGGAATGACCTTACCAAGACACTATTAAGCAAAGGAGCGGAAGAAAACTTATTACTGTCATCGGGGCTATCGTTGAAAACTAAAAACGGAGAATTAATAGATAGATTTAGAGACAGAATAATGTTTCCTATTTTTGATATTAGGGGAAATATTATTGGGTTTGGCGGTAGGGTTATAGATCAGTCGCAACCAAAATACATGAATTCTCCGGACACACCCGTGTATAACAAGAGCCGTGAACTCTATGGCCTTAACTATGCTCGTCAAAGTAAAAGTAAGAAGCTATTGATAGTAGAAGGCTATATGGATGTAATTTCATTGCATCAGGCAGACATAGATTACGCTGTTGCTTCTTTGGGGACAGCGCTTACTCAATCTCAGGCATGGATACTTAAAAAATATGCTGAAGAGGTGATAATAGCGTATGACTCGGATACAGCCGGACAAGCAGCTACACTACGGGGACTTGATATCCTTGAAAAAGCCGGTTGTAATATAAGGGTGCTTTTAATACCGGATGGCAAAGATCCTGACGAATACATTAAAAATAATGGGCCTGAAAAGTTTAAAAACCTTGTAGATAGGGCAATATCTCTGCTGGATTACAAAATTAGAGTTGAAAAAAACATGCATAATCTGGATACAGTGGATGACAAGCTAAAATTACTAAACAGCATAGCGGATATATTGGCAGCCCATGATAACAGTATTGAAAGAGAGTTATATACAAAGGATTATGCACAACAATATGGAATCTCATTGGAGTCCTTGAACAGTGAGGTGCAAAAGAAAAGGAACAGACAGATATCAAAAAACAAACCATATTCATTGCGGAAAAACACAGCATTTGGAAGGGAACTTTCAGAAATACCGCGAATTGATCCCAAATACGGTGAATTAGAGTATGTGCTGCTGGTAATGCTTTGTAATGAAAATCGTTTGTTTGAGAAAGTGTCAGCCGAGTATAGCATTGACGCATACGTAGATAAGAGCGCTGGGAAAATAGCAGAAAAACTATATAAAAGGCTTATTACTAATAATAATTGTGTTTTAGCTGAGCTTTTAAATGTGTTAGAGCCTAGTGAAGCATCTTATCTGGTACGGATTGCGGAAACAAATAGCGATTTGGAGGACACTGATAAAGCAATTCAACAAATACTTAACAAGTTGGAAATTTTAAAACTTGAGGATATGCAGAAGGAGACTATTGAAAGAATCAAAAATGAGCATGACGGAATCATACGGCAAAAATTGGGACTTGAATTTAGTAAAAGAGCAGAAAGGATTGCGGAGCTAAAGAGACTGGCATGATAGTTTTACAAAAATACCGAGGGGTGGAGAAATAATATGGCAGAAAACAAGAAAAAGAAAGCTGATTCATTAGAGAAAGATAATAAAAAAGATATAATTCTTCAGGACAATGAAATTGAAACAGCTAAAGATTTAACACTTGAAAAGAAAGTGGCTTCCGACGAGAAGAACAATAAGACAAAACAACCGAATAAAGATGAGTCGAAGGACCCTAAAAATATATTAAGAGAGCTTACTCAGGAAGGCAAAGAGAAAGGCATGCTTACCTACCGTGAGATAGAAGATGCTTTTGAACACGTAGAAATTACTCCTGAACAGATAGAAAAAGTGTATGATACACTTGAAAAACTAGGCATAGAAATTGTCGCCGAGATAGCTGAAGATGATTTTGAAGAAGTCCCGATTATTGAAAAAGAGGAAGAAGAGGAAGTAGATATTAGTGTCCCTGAGGGCATCAATATTGATGACCCTGTGAGAATGTATTTGAAAGAGATTGGAAAGGTTCCTCTCCTTTCAAGCGAAGATGAGATTAATCTCGCCCAAAGAATGGAAAACGGAGATGAAGAAGCAAAAAAGCGTCTTGCAGAGGCAAACCTGCGTCTTGTTGTAAGTATAGCTAAGCGCTATGTCGGTCGTGGGATGCTGTTTTTAGATCTTATACAAGAAGGAAATCTGGGACTGATAAAGGCTGTAGAAAAGTTTGATTACAGAAAAGGCTTTAAGTTTAGTACCTATGCCACCTGGTGGATAAGGCAGGCAATTACCAGAGCCATTGCAGATCAGGCAAGAACAATACGTATTCCTGTTCATATGGTTGAGACTATTAATAAGCTTATTCGCGTATCCAGACAACTTCTCCAGGAGTTGGGCAGAGACCCTGTCCCTGAGGAAATTGCAAAGGAAATGGGAATGAGTGAAGAAAAGGTTCGTGATATTATGAAAATATCACAGGAGCCAGTGTCATTGGAAACCCCTATAGGCGAGGAAGAAGACAGCCATTTAGGTGATTTTATACCTGATGATGATGCGCCTGCGCCGGCCGAATCGGCCGCATTTACCCTGTTAAAGGAACAACTTATTGATGTTTTGGACACACTTACACCCAGAGAAGAAAAGGTGTTGAGATTGAGATTTGGATTAGATGACGGAAGAGCCCGTACATTGGAAGAAGTAGGGCGTGAATTTAGTGTAACCCGCGAAAGAATTCGTCAGATTGAAGCAAAGGCGTTAAGAAAGCTTCGTCACCCAAGCCGCAGTAAGAAGCTAAAGGATTTTCTGGATTAATAGGACCAGTTGTTACACTGAAAGGATAAAATTGAGTACAATAGATCAAAAGAAGTATGAATATAGTTTTGGTGAAGAAATAGCGAACGCAACATCTCATGGACCTATGGCCGCTTTGGCATTATTGGCATTGCCTTATGTGGCTGTAAAGGCATACATAAAAGGTGGAGTTCTTGACTCGATAGGAGTTAGTGTTTTTGTTATCTCAGTATTTTTAATGTTTCTGGGATCGACTCTTTATCACTCAATGTCTGAGGGAACCCGACACAAACAAATTTTTAAAATACTGGATCATATATTTATATATGTGGCTATTGCAGGAACATATACTCCTATCGCACTTTCAATTGTTGGCGGTTGGCAAGGAATACTGATTACTATAATTCAATGGGGAATGGTTTTGTTTGGGATCCTATATAAATCAATTTCTAAAAACTCTATTCCTAAGGTGAGTTTAACCATATATCTGGTTATGGGGTGGACTATAATATTCTTTCTACCCATTTTTCTAGCCAAGTCCCCGGTTCTTTTATCTGTTTTTATAACCCTTGGAGGAATATTATATTCGACAGGTGCGTATTTCTACGCTAAAAAGGGGTTCAAATATCATCATATGGTCTGGCACTTTTTTGTTAGTCTAGGCGCCCTGAGCCATTTTATAGGGTTAGTGTTTTT
>CAYUZC010000052.1:7662-10722 GCA_964449525.1 uncultured Ruminiclostridium sp. | reverse complement strand
GGGATTTATCCCATGCCCTTTATTTAAATACGCTTTTGGTTCATCCATCCGGTTCACCGTACCCCGCAACAGTTACCCCGGTTGTCCTGCGGAGTTCCTATTTGCTATCTCGATTGCCTTTGTTACCATATTCCCGCAATCTCTGGATGAAACTGATCCCCATCCTTCTCTGCTTACCTGTTCAAATACACCAAGTTCACGGGCAATCTCATACTTCAGATCTTCTGACATAACCCTATGTCTGCTCATGATCCATATCCCTCCTTGATGATAAACCTTAACGTACAAAATTATGATTACCATTTCATAAAAACTTTATTCTGTGAAGTTTTAACAATGTTATCCACAGAAATCCACAAGCCTGTGGATTAAATAAAAAGATCCAAAACGCGCTCTATATGCGCATTCCGAACCTTGACCTGCCAAACAATGGGCATTACAGCGTTTTTCCTGTGGATAGTTTCTTATTTTGTCCACAAGTCGTCATTACAACTTAACTTCTTATCAATTATTGACATTTTTCAGGGCTTTTTCGTCAATGTAGTTGGTAAATTTGCACATTTCGACATAAAAAAACTGTCTAATCCATTCAATTCATGTCGCAAACGCGCAATTTAGAGTGTTTGTTACTCAAACCTAAGACTAATATCAGCAGCTCTGACAGAGTGTGTAAGACTTCCGGACGAAATTAAATCAACGCCTGTTTTTGCTACCACAGCCAAATTGTCTGCCGTAATATTACCGGATGCCTCGGTTAAAGCCCTTTTGTTAATATATTCTACAGCTTTTTTCATATCTTCAGGCTTCATATTATCCAGCATAATAATGTCTGCACCTGCCGACAAAGCTTCTGTTACTTGTTCCAAGGACTCGGTTTCAACTTCAATTTTAATAGTATGGGGTATTTGGGCTCTAGCCTTTTTCACAGCAGCCGTAATTCCCCCCGAAGCCTTAATATGATTATCCTTAATCATAACTCCGTCCGATAGACAAAACCTGTGATTAGTACCTCCGCCCATCCTCACGGCCATTTTATCCAGATAACGCAGTCCCGGCACTGTTTTCCTTGTATCAACTATTTTTGAATTTGTTCCCACAAGAATATCTGCGTATTTTCTTGTGGCAGATGCTATTCCGGACATTCTCTGAAACAGGTTCAAAGCTGTTCTTTCTGCCTTGAGCATTGATCTTGAATTGCCTGAAATTTGCATAATAACCGTACCGGCATTAACTTTATCTCCATCATTAACATACCGTTCAATATAGGTATTTGGATCAAGCAAGACAAACACTCTGGAAAAAACCTCAATGCCCGCTAAAACGCTGTCCTCTTTAGCAATCAGCCGAGCATAACTCGCCTCGTTTTCGGATACAGTACTCTCGGTTGTAATGTCCCCCATGGGCATATCTTCCTTAAGTGCTCGCCATATTATATCATCAACCAATAAATAATCAATCATTTTGAGCACCCCCATGAAAGACTATGTTTTTAATCCAATTCTTATCATCAGAGGCGGGGAAGTCGCTCCTAAAATGTGCTCCTCTACTTTCTTCCCTAAGTAAGCCGGCTTTCACCACCATACTAGATAGTGTCAGCATATTTTTAAGCTCCATAAATTGAGTATGGACAATTTTTATGCCCTCTACCTCATTTTTCATCTCATCAATAGCATTCATCGCAGTACAAAGGCTCTCTTCATTTCTTACTATGCCAACATTCAAGTTCATAATGGATTGAAGCTTATTTATCATTGTTACAACATCAAGATCTTTATCTTCCCAATCCTTTTTATGGCTTATCTTAGGCTTAAAGCCCTCGCGCATTTTTATTTGGTTCAGATTTTCTTTTACTTGGAGACCTATCCTCCTGCCAAAAACCAACCCCTCAAGAAGAGAATTTGATGCAAGGCGATTAGCACCGTGAATACCGTTACATGCGGCTTCACCCACTGCATAAAAACCTCTTACCTTGGTTCTTCCCCATTCATCTGTTTTAATTCCACCCATACTATAGTGCTGACATGGCGCTACAGGAATAAAGTCCTTAGACATGTCGACTCCATAAGAGAGGCATGTTTTGTAAATCATAGGAAAGCGATGCTCTAAAAACTGCTTCTCCTTATGGGTTATATCGAGAAAAACATGGTCAGATCCTGTTTTTTGCATTTCCTGAAAAATAGCTCTTGAGACAACATCTCTGGGAGCCAGCTCCTTCATGGGATGATACTGCTCCATAAAAAGCTCGCCTTTATTGTTTCGCAATAAAGCCCCTTCTCCACGTACAGCCTCAGAAATTAAAAAGTTTTGATTATCGGGATGAAACAAAACCGTAGGATGAAACTGAACAAACTCCAAATCCATTAGCTCAGCTCCTGCTCTGTAGGCTATGGCTGCTCCGTCACCGTTAGCAACTTCAGGATTAGTTGTTTTTGAATATAACCTTCCATAGCCACCTGAAGCACATACAACCACCGGTGCAAAATATGCTTTCAACTCTGTTCCATCTTCGCTTGAGGTCAGTACACCTTTACACTCGCCGTCTTCAGTAAGGATATCTATAGCAAAGGTCTGTTCTCTAATGGTAACATTATCAAGCCCTGACACCGCACTGACAAGAGTATCGCAAACCTCTTTGCCAGTAGCATCTCCAGTATGTATAATACGGTTTATACTATGAGCCGCTTCTCTGGTAAGAGATAGCCGTTTATCATCATCCCTGTCAAAATTCACCCCGTATAAGCATAGGGTTGCGATATTCTCAGCCGCTTCTGTAACCAATGCGCTAACTGCTGTCTCATCACAAAGTCCGGCTCCCGCAAACAGCGTATCCTTAAAATGCAAATTAGGAGAATCGTTCTGATCTAATGAAACAGCAATACCTCCCTGAGCCAAAACCGAATTGTTTATTTCTATAGACTCTTTTGTAATAATCAGCACCTTGGCATTTCTTGGTGTAGACAACGCAGTATAAACTCCTGCAATACCGCTGCCTATAATCACCACATCGTAAAATTCACTTGGTAGATTATCGGTGTCAAAATCAATAAGATACCTATCGTG
>CAYUZC010000052.1:0-7562 GCA_964449525.1 uncultured Ruminiclostridium sp. | reverse complement strand
GTACTGCCGACAAAATCGGCCAACTCAACAACCTCGGGAGGAGCCTCAGGATGTATTGCCAAAACAGCATTGGGATAAGCCTGACGAGCTTCCTCAACATGCATGGTTGTAAGCGCATTATGAGTCGGACAATAACCTGCCCAAAAGATAAATTCCTTTTCGGGCACCTGTTTTGCAACATATTGTCCTAAGTTTCTGTCGGGTAAAAATATAATCTGTTTATTAGGAACAGACCGAACGACCTTTTCGGCAATTGATGAGGTACAGCAAATATCGCATTCGGCTTTTATCGCTGCTGTAGTGTTTACATAACATACTACGGCAGCTTCCGGATATTTTGCTTTCAGCTTTTTGAGATCCTCCACATTTGCCATGTCGGCCATAGGGCATCCCGCATCAATTGCAGGTAAAAGAACAGTTTTTCCAGGCGAAAGAATTTTAGCGCTTTCCGCCATGAAATGTACGCCACAAAAAACAATAACATCCTTATCTGTTGAAGCGCAATAACGGCTTAATTCAAAGGAATCACCAACCATATCGGCAATATCCTGAATTTCTCCATCCTGATATAAATGGGCTACTATTATGGCATTTCGTTCTTCCTTAAGTCGAAGAATTTCATTCTTTAAATCCATTTTTGTTCCTCACTAAAAATCTAGTATCTTCTGTCTTGATTGTAGGGGCGGACTTGGTCGAAAAATCTCTTCCTATTTTTTGCTACCTGACGCTTTAGCTTAATCCAGTTAATAAAATCCTTACCGAAAAATAGCAGATAGTTTATAATAGCTACCACAATAGCTACTGCCTGATACCATGCTCCCACGCTCACTGACGTATAAATCGAGTATAACAAAAAAGCTGCATCAAGCATACCTAAATATTTCACCTTTACCGGTAGTATGAAAAATATCATAAATTCCTGTTCTGGGAAAAGAGTAGCATAGGCTAGAAATAATGACATATTGAGGTAGTATCCGGTCATATTTCCTGCCCCGGCAAAAATATAGGTTATAAAGGCTGCAATAATTGACCCTAACATTCCTACAAAATAGTAAACATTTAGCTTAAACGTACCCCAATAACGCTCAAGTGTGGCACCAAGCATATAAATCAAATACACTGAAAAAAGAATCCATAATATACTGAAGGTTTCGGGTATAAAGACAAAAGTAATCAATCTCCATATTTGAATCCCATTAATCACTCTTTCCGGATTAAGGGTCAATAGTCCTACGATACCTGTTCCACCCATAAACATACTAAGCAAAAAAACTGCCAGATTTAAACCTGCAATATATAATGTTAAATTACTTATGGCGTAGCGACCATATCTTAGTTCGAGCCTTGATAGGCGCTTCATTAAAATCACTCCTGAAAAATTAAACTTTGTTTTACACTATTATACGGCAAAATAGGTGCAAGTACAATCAACTTTTAATTTAAGATTGCCGTCCAACATGTTCGGAATCCTCTTTATTCTGCACATTTTATTGCAGTTAAATACCTTATGTGCTTATTGCTTTATAAAAGGAGTTCAAAGTGAAACTGCTACGGTTTTTGCCTGCAAGGTCTATCAATGAAACAAGCCAGCCTCCACTAAAGGAAGACCGGCTATTAATTACTTTATTTTACCCACACTTAGAATATCCGCAGTTTCTGCAAACTACGCAGCCTCCCTCATGCTCAACGCCACTGCCACATTCGGGACAAGCTGTTATGTTGATGCTTTGCTCGAAAGTTTTCGCAGTAGGCTTAGGTGCGCTTACACTTGAAGTGTCTACCGATATCACTGCATTTTTTTCACTGTTCCCGTTTCTATGATTCATAACCTTCTGAATCAAACGCCCTATTGCATCCGGACACGACAATACCTTCAGGCCTTTTTGGCGGATGGTGGAAGGACATCGTATCCCTTTAAGCTGTTCTACAATAGCCGATTCATCAACTCCCGCTCTTAGAGCAATTGATACTAAGCGGCTGGTGGCTTCCGACTGTGAAGGACAACCTCCTGCGCGTCCGGTATTTGTAAATACTTCGCATATGCCGTTTTCATCATAATTAACCGTAACATATAGATTACCGCAACCAATCCTGAATTTTTCGGTAAATCCGGTAGTTACTTCGGGCCTTGGCCTTGGCTTAATATTCTTGTACATTGCCTCACAAGCCTCACTGCAATCGCTACAGCCTGATTCACAGCCGGTCTTCTCTTCGCTTTCTTTGCCATTGACGCTGCCGATATTTAATACCTGCATGTCACGGCTTCCATCCCTGTAAATGGTTACGCCTTTACAGCCTGTACGGTAAGCTAACTGGAATACCTCTGCCACATCGTCTACAGTTGCTTCATTTCTAAGGTTTACCGTTTTTGACACAGCGTTATCAGTATGGTTTTGGAAAGCTGCCTGCATTTTTACATGCCATTCCGGAACGATATCATGAGAGGTCACAAAAATATCCTTTATTTCTTCAGGAACCTCTTCTATAGTATGAAGAGTTCCTTCCTTTGCGATGGTCTTCATAAGCTCTTCTGAGTAAAAGCCTCCATCCTCTGCAGCTTTTTTAAAATGAGGATTAACCTCTACCAACTCTGTTCCGTCCATTACATTCTTTATGAATGAAACGGCAAAAAGAGGCTCTATTCCACTGCTTACACCAGCTATTATACTCAAGGTGCCGGTAGGTGCTATTGTTGTTGTGGTTGCGTTTCTGATTTTTCTTCCTGTTTCTTTGTATATGCTCTTATCATAATATGGGAAAACGCCTTTAATAGATGCTATGCGTTCGCTTTCCTGCTTGGATTCAAAATCAATAAATCCCATTACTTCTTCGGCAAGTTTTTCAGCGGTCCCCGAATTATACGGTATTCCGAGAAGGAGCAAAAGGTCAGCCCATCCCATTACACCAAGACCGATTTTTCTGGTTCCTCTGGTCATCTTGTCAATTTCCGGCAAAGGATAATTGTTTACATCAATAACATTGTCAAGAAAATGTACCGCTTTATGAACGGTATTGCGAAGCCTGTCATAATCAATCTCAGGCCCTGTTTCGCCTTCTTTTATCATGATACTTAAATTTACAGAACCCAGATTACAGGCTTCATATGGCAGTAAAGGCTGTTCTCCGCATGGGTTGGTGCTCTCTATTTCGCCTAAAGCGGGGGTAACATTTTCACGGTTTATACGGTCAATAAATACTATCCCCGGTTCCCCGTTACTCCAGGCCATTTTGACCATTTTTTCAAATACTGCACGGGCATTTAACTTTCCTTTTATCTCCTTGGTTTTAGGATCAATCAAATCATAATCCTCACCTTGCTCAACTGCTTCCATAAAGGCTTCAGTCAATGCGACGCTTATATTGAAATTTGTAATATCAGCATTATCCTGTTTACAGGTTATAAACTCCATGATATCAGGGTGATCTACCCTCAGAATACCCATATTGGCACCTCTGCGAGTTCCTCCCTGCTTTACGGCTTCTGTAGCCGCATTAAAGACTTTCATAAAGCTAACCGGTCCACTTGCAACTCCGCCGGTAGAATTAACGCTTGAGCCTTTCGGGCGCAGTCTGTTAAAGGAGAAACCCGTACCCCCGCCGCTTTTATGAATCAATGCTGCATTTTTTACACTATCAAATATACCCTCCATGCTGTCCTCTATCGGAAGCACAAAACAAGCCGAAAGCTGACCTAAAGGTCTTCCGGCATTCATAAGTGTGGGGGAGTTTGGCAAAAATTCCAAATTTGCCATCATCTCAAAAAATTCCTGTTCAGTTTTTAAAAGCTGTTCCTCGGACATGTAATCCTTATCTGCAGCAGTAATATTTTTTGCAACCCTTCTGATCATTTCTTCGGGTGTTTCAATAACATTCCCTTCCTTATCCTTAATCAGATAGCGTTTTTCCAGAACTTTGACAGCATTTTCGGTTAACTGCATGATTTTTTTCCTCCGTTAGTTTTTTGCATTTTATCTATAAAGTATAAATAAAAGCAATATATATTGTATGCTATGTGTAAAAAACAACAATATATTGTGTATCTATTATAAACTACCTCGTTGTTACATTTCAATACCAACCTTATAATTTTCAATTTAAAATATGTTTTATTAATATGGATACCAAAGAAATTGCAAAACCCCCAATAGCTTAAGCCATAGGGGGTTTCTTGGTGCTCGAGACCGGAATCGAACCGGTACGGATGGTTAGTCCGACGGATTTTAAGTCCGTTGTGTCTGCCAATTCCACCACTCGAGCGAAAATACAGCATTATTATTTTACAACAGGACGCAAATAGTGTCAAGACGCCTTTTCTTAGTATGTCTTTTCTTAGTAGCTAAATATATATTATTTTAATATCTACACAGTGTTCAGCCTTGCTTGATAATAAACTTCTCAACACGTACAGCCGCTTCCTTGGTCAATTCGGCCTCGACTATAGAATCATTCTCCTCATACTCCACCGAAAGGACCTTACCGTTCTCATAAAGCCACGGCAAAACCCATCCCTCAGCAAAAGGTATTGATAGTTTATATTTGGCTCGTACCTCACAAAGCTGCTTGTTTAAATATTCTTTAAGCTTATCAATGCCGGATCCTGTTTTTGCTGATATTTCAATAACAGGGCGATCAGAGGTAATTCTCACTTCCTCAGTATCAATATGCATATCAATCTTGTTTAATGCAATAATTGTAGGCTTTTGTCCCGCTCCAAGCTCTACTAATATACTATCCACAATACGGATATGATCTTCGGCATAAGGGTCGGATGAATCGGCTACAATCACCAAAACATCGGCATACAATACCTCTTCCAAAGTAGACTTAAATGCGTCTAAAAGATGATGGGGTAATTTGCGGATAAAGCCTACAGTATCAGTAACTAAAACTATATTATTATTGTCTAGCATGAGCTGACGTGTTGTTGTGTCCAAGGTAGCAAAAAGCTGGTTCTCGGCATACACATCCGCACCACAAAGAGTATTTAATAAAGTGGATTTCCCTGAGTTGGTATAGCCAACCAAGGAAACAACCGGTATTCGATTTCTCTTTCTTTCGACTCTTAATATTCCTCTTTGTTTTTTTATCTCTTTGAGTTGTGTTTTAAGAAACGATATTTTCCTTCGAATGTGTCTTTTATCTGTCTCCAACTTTGTCTCACCAGGGCCACGAGTACCAATTCCGCCACCCAAACGGGACAGCACCAAGCCCAAACCCTGAAGCCTTGGCAGGTTATATTCTAATTGAGCCAGCTCAACCTGAATCTTGCCTTCTCTGCTTCTTGCGCGTTGGGCAAATATATCCAGAATTAGTCCTGTTCTATCTAAAACCTTTACACCCAGTGCTTCTTCAAGATTCCTTTGTTGTGAAGGAGAAATTTCTTCATCAAATATTATCATATCGGCTTCAGTTGTTTGAGCTATTAACTTAAGCTCCTCAACCTTACCCTTGCCTATAAAAAATGATGAATCTCGCCCTTCTCGATTCTGTATTATCTTGGATACAACAATGGCTCCCGCTGCCTGAGCAAGCTCCCCAAGCTCAATCATGGAAATATCTGCTTCACTTACTCCAAGAATATTTCTTGTTTCTTGAGTTTTTATACCCACAAGTATAGCTCTTTCATCCACGTTCTGAAGGTTTTCAGTATGCTCTTTTAAAAATTCATCAGCTTCTCTAATATATTCAATTAAGGCCTCAAAATCTTTCTTATCAGCTAAGTAAGGTCCAAAAAGCTCAGTATCCCCCACTGCTACGGGTGACGGTACCGCTACATATATCTCGCCCGGCATTTGTTCGTTTACACCTACCGCTGCTATCATGTCCAGCCTTAAAAGCTTTAAAGAGCTTATATCAACAGCCGACAGCATTCCGCTGGAGCTTGGATGCGTATGAATACACCTTACGCCCGTTAGACGTGTTTTACTTCTTCGGCCCTCAACTTCAGTTAAATCAACCGTCCTGTAGTCTCCCACACTAACATCTGTAATGCGTCCTTTTCTATCAATATAGACCGCTATTTCTCTGTTTATTGCTCCCGATATGTTTGAAATTTCATTTATTAATTCTTCTGTCCAGAGCTTTTCCTGAGGAATTTCCAGATTGTAAATACTTTCAAGGGCTTCAATAACGTTATTTTTTAAGCCCTCTGTACTACCATTGATATCCATTTTTACCTTCCATATTTTCGCCTACGCTTAATTGACTTGTTAGATTTGCTTGTCTTTATTATATATTGAATTCATTAACTTGTCTTTATATTTGTCTCTATTTTTTAAGATATATAACCGGATTAATTAATATGCCAGATTTAAAATGTTTATTATGTCCTCTTTATGCACCTCTTCCGAATAATTCGCAAGGTGATCATCCTTTAGACACATCTCTGAGATTCTATCAAAATCTGTTCTTTTCACTCCGATTTCGGAAAGGCAAACCGGTATATCCAATTTTATATGAAATTCAAGGGTCATATTCCGTATAGCTTTTTGAAATTTTCTTCCTCTTTCGTAATGTGGAGTTTCAGAATAAATATCCGGACCCTTTAAAGGGAGCAATAGCTCACCATAATACTCATCATTCTTTATCATATTATGTTCCAAACAATGCGGAAGTATAACAGAAATAGCTTCTGCGTGTGAAACTTTACAACATTCGGTAAGGCCTTTTGCAATTGCGTGGGTAATACCGCCTTTGGAATTCTTAAATCCCATACCTGATAAAAGAGCGCCGTTAGAAAGACCGTACCGGGCTTTTTTATCCCTGCATTTTTTAATAACTACAGGCAGGCTCTCGGCAGCAAGCTTAATTGCAGAAAAAGCATAGGCATCGCTTACAGGATTTTTCTTTACCGATGTGTATGCCTCAATGCTATGGCATAGGGTATCAAGAGCAGAAAGAACTGTATCTCTTATGGATAAATTCAAGGCAAGCTTCGGGTCTAAAACAACTAAATCTGGCTCTCCTATTATTTCTGCTCCTGAGCTTGCTGTAGGTACGGCAATAAATGTAATCCCGGCATTTGTGTCCGCTTCTTCCTCTAGTTTGAGTCTGATATTATTACCCAATTCAAAGGCTGAACCGTCTCCCAGAGTAATTAGAGAATCGCAATCATTCTTCTTATATTCTGATATTCCTTCAAGCAAGCATTCATCATCAATGGGTCTACAGTATAAAAAAATTATTACCTGAACCAATGCTGTGCCTTCCATGGCTTTCATCAGTATTTTTTGTGTACCCTTGTCTATATACTCTCTTTGGCAAATGATTAAGGGCCGGGATTTGCCCCTTTTATTAAGCTCAATCGGTAATTTCTCTAAAGCCTGATAACCGGACAATATTTTAGTCCTGTTCAAGAATTCATAATATTGAGGAAGCATAAGGCCACAACCTTTTTTCTTATAGTTTAAAAACCACTTATCATTTGTATAAAGAAACTATATCATATAAGCAATACTTTTTGAGTGAATCAGGAAATAACACAATAAATTTTACTTTTAGCACTACATAAGAATAATGCGAACTAACGCCGTCATTTGGAACGTAGCACAGTGTAGTAAGAA
>CAYUZC010000051.1:0-10833 GCA_964449525.1 uncultured Ruminiclostridium sp. | reverse complement strand
AGTGAGTATAATATTTCATGTTGACCTTCTGGGAGCTTACATTCGTGCTTTTTAGGAGGAAATTAAATTGAAGCTTGACATAACCTCAATCATAAAGGATAATGGCGGCACCATTAGTATTAAGATAGAAGAAGCATTAGAAGACTTGAAAACAAGTCTTGGTACAGTTTCGTTTACAAGTCCTGTTAGCTTTACAGGAAGTGTAACCAATAACAATGGCATGCTTATTCTAAATGGTATTAGCAAAGTTAACTATTCAACAATTTGCGACAGATGTGCAAAAAACATTGAGAGAGAACTTATTGTTGAAGTAGATGAGGGTATTATTGAAAAGGAAAGAACTGAGGACGATGTCGCTGGAATTTTTGAAGATGACAGGTTTACATTTAGCGGTAACTCACTTGATTTGGAAAGAATACTGGCAGACTGCATTTTGACAAGTGTTCCGATGGCGCAGATATGCAGCGAAGATTGTCCGGGATTATGTCCCACTTGTGGAGCAGAAATTACCGAGGAAGGTTGTAACTGTGAAGATAACGGTTCAACAGACTCGCGATTTGAAGTACTAAAAGGATTTTTTGATTAATATAGCATTAAACAGCAGTGATGCTGGTTATGCCAACACTGAACGGAGGTGTTACAAATGGCGGTACCAAAAAGTAAAGTGTCGAAGCAAAGAAAAAATAAGAGAAGGACTCACTACAAACTTTCAGCGCCAAATCTGGTTGAATGTAAGAAGTGTCATGCACTCAAGCTTCAGCATGTAGTTTGTAAGGAATGTGGAACTTATGATGACAAAGAAGTAGTTAAGGTAGAAGAAAAGAAGTAATAACTTCGTCCGTTGTCGAACTCTTAAATTTTTTCGAGCGGTAACCGAGACATTGATGCTTTGCATTGATAATCTTCGGAACGTTCCATTGACTCAAAAAGTAGTAGCAGCTTTATTTAGCTGCTATTGTTTTTTAGAGAGGTTATTATGCATAAAATAGAGATATCAAGCACACAGATAGATAGCATAGCTCAGGAACTCGGAATTATTCCTGGCGATTTTTTGGTATCTATTAACGGACAAGAAATACACGATGTGTTTGACTATAGATTTTATTGTGCTGATTCAGAATTGTCTTTGGAAATTGAAAAGAAAAATGGAGAAACCTGGCTGTTTGATATTGAAAAAGATGAGATGGAGGACTTAGGTCTTGAATTTACTAATTCGCTTCTAGACGAGGAAAAGTCATGCCATAATAAGTGCGTGTTTTGTTTTATAGATCAGCTCCCAAAAGGAATGCGTGAAACTCTCTACTATAAAGATGATGATGCCAGACTATCGTTTTTGTATGGAAACTATATAACAATGACAAACCTTTCAGATGAAGAAATTGATCGTATTGTCCGATACCGTATGTCTCCAGTTAACATATCTGTTCATACTACCAACCCTGAGTTAAGAGTAAAAATGCTGAACAACCGTTTTGCAGGGGATATCCTCGAAAAGATAAAACGATTTACTCAACATGGAATAATAGTGAACTGCCAGATTGTGCTCTGCCCGGGAATAAATGATGGTGAAGAGCTTGACAGGACAATAAAAGAACTGGCTATGCTTGTTCCTGAACTCCACAGTATTTCGGTAGTTCCTGTTGGCCTGACGCGTTATAGAAATGACCTGGCAGTATTAACGCCCTTTAATAAAGAAAGTGCCTTAAAGGTTGCCGACCAAATTGAAAACTGGCAGAAAAAATTGTTAACTGAGCATGGAAGCCGTATAGTATATCTGGCCGATGAGCTTTATATTATGGCAGGAAGAGAGCTTCCCCCATATGATGCTTATGAGGATTTTCCACAGATTGAGAATGGAGTCGGAATGGTAGCCTCCTTATCATATGAGGTTAATGAGGCCCTGAAAGAGCTTGAGGATAATCACATACCTGTTGTAAGAGAGAAAACAGTGAGTATTGCCACAGGTACATCAGTATCTGAGCATTTTAAAAGAATTACTGAGAATATAGAAAATAGTATTAAAGGGTTAAAGATTAATGTTTATCCTGTCAAAAATACTTTTTTTGGTTCGAGTGTTACTGTAACAGGCCTTCTAACAAGCTGTGACCTTCTTAGAGTGCTTTTTGATAAAGATTTGGGTGAGAAGCTCTTGTTGAGCAAAAACATGTTTAGATCGGGCACCAATGTGATGCTTGATGATGTAACAGTAGATGAGCTAGAGAAAAAGCTGGGAGTGAAAGTCGAATTGGTAGCTTCGGAAGGACACGCTTTTATCGATGCTCTTGTCCAAGAATGATACTTTATAATTATAAATATATTTATAAAAACGTTAACAAATTTGTGGCCTTGAGAATATACTTTATTGACAGGAGCTGGCACGGAGGTTATGCACATGAAGATTATAGTGCTTAAGATGCCCGGATTCCTGGGAGGAATACTCAGGCGTTTGCTTAAAATCCATTAGGATGGGCATGGGAAAAAATAAGAAACGGATATGTAGATCGCATATCGCACACCTCGTTTAATTTACAATAAAAAATGTGGCATTCAAAAAGCCACATTTTTTATGTTAATTTTCATTTCAATTATACAGACTTAGCTATTTTGCTGGAACGCAGACATTTAGCACAAATGTGCATACTCTTTGAAACACCGTCAACCTCTACATTGACCTTTCTTATGTTGGGCTTCCACACTTTATTACTTCTTCTGTGTGAGTGACTCACCTGTATACCAAAATGTTGACCTTTATCACATACTTCGCACTTTGCCATTTGCTACACCTCCCTGCAATCCATATATATAAATGGATATATCTTTTAATAATTATTTCTTAACAGCAAAAAATATTTTATCACAATAACCTATGCAATAGCAACTATTTTTGAAAATTAACAGTTCTTTTATTGTGAACAATATCATTTATCCGGGTAAAGGCCGTGATTTCTTTCCCAAGTCCTATACAAGCGCCATCGTAATTCCGTTATTATATCGTCCTAAATCTTTATCTGATCTTAAGGCGTCGCAATTATCCAAAAGCTTAATAGTATCAGCATTAAAAATCTCAAAGTTTTCACCGGGAATGTAGAGCTTTATTCTGCCGCGTTGTTTCATTCGTTCAAGCTCTCTTCTGATAACACCCTTTAACACTCCGCCTACCCCTGATGATCCATAACCGTGGATTATCTTTACCGCCTTAGCACCATATGCCTTAGCTCGAACAATCTCCGACATAAGTTTTTTTATTGCCACATCTGCCGTAGGACGACCTTCTTCAATATTTATAATATATATTTCATTTGCCATTTTAACACCAAGCTTCGCATTCAAATATCATTAAATATAATAGACCAATTACTATTAACATAACATTTTAACATGTATTCTTCAAATGAACATCGTTATTTAATGCAAATAGCATATAAAACATTCTTAATAAATGATAAAATTTAGCTAATATCCCATTATTGACATGAAGTATTTGATACTGATATAATACAGAGAAATAACTTAATAATCCCTGAATAAATGCAATGAAGGAGCAAGTATTCCGATAAAAATCTTTTAAGAGAGCCAGTGGGTGGTGTGAATTGGCAAGATTTATGGAAACAGATCTCTCCCGAGCAGTTCTTCTGAAACTATAGTAGGAGGAAACGGTCAGCCCCGTTACAGGCAAAGGTTTGTTTGAACCTAGTGAGGTCTTTATTGTGAGATAAAGATAAAATAGGGTGGTAACGCGTGGAGTATATCCCTCGTCCCTGTTGTATTATATAACGGCGGTCCGAGGGTTTTTTTGTATACATACGAATAATACTTATTACTAAACGATTTTGTAATTGACTTGGCATATAAACATGTAATAAAAGAGGTGAAAGACGTGAAAACATCTGATGCAATTATTAAAAGTTTACTCAATGAAGGCGTGAGTGTGGTTTTTGGATATCCGGGTGCAGCGGTAATTGATTTGTATGAATCACTAAGAAAATCGAAGATCCATCACGTCTTGGTGCGACAGGAACAAGCTGCTGTTCATAGTGCTAGCGGGTATGCCCGAACATCCGGTGAGGTGGGAGTATGCATAGCTACTTCCGGACCCGGGGCCACAAATCTAATTACAGGTATCGCAACAGCATATATGGATTCTATTCCCCTTGTTATTATTACAGGCCAGGTAAGTTCTTCAAAAATTGGCCGAGACGTATTTCAAGAGGCAGATATAACAGGTGCTACCGAATCCTTTACAAAGCACAGTTATTTGGTGAAAAATGAAAACGATTTACCCAGGATTATAAAAGAAGCCTTTTATATTGCTTCAACCGGAAGGCCGGGACCAGTATTAATTGATATTCCAAGCGATATTCAGGCTGCAAAAATAGAAAAAGCATTTTTACCTGAGTCTGTTGATATCAGAGGTTATAAACCAACAACCAAAGGTCATATTGGGCAAATCAAACGAGCAGTTAAGGCTATTTCAGATAGTAAGCGACCTGTTATCGTAGCAGGTGGAGGCGTAATACTTTCTAATGCTCAAGCTGAGCTTTTGAATCTTGTTAAAAAAACCGGTATACCTGTAGTTCATACTCTTATGGGTAAAGGCTCAATACCGAGCTTTAATAAATACAATTTCGGCATGATAGGAAATCACGGATTTTCAGAGGCAAACCGTGCTGTTGCAAAAGCCGATCTTCTGGTAATTATCGGCGCAAGAGTCGCAGACAGAGCATGGGGAGGATTTGCCGATAAAATACATAATGGCATAAGAATAATCCATATAGATGTTGATCCGGCAGAAATAGGCAAGAATGTTGGGATACAAATACCTCTTGTGGGAGATGCAAAAGCAATACTGGCACAAATGGCTGAAAAGACAGAAAAACTAAATACTGATGAATGGCTTGACCAACTTAGAAATAATAAAGCCGTTAATAAACGGACAAACACCGATTTAGTAAATCCTAAATTCGCTATAGCTACAATATCTGAAAAACTTAATGATGAAGCTATTATGGTTGCAGACGTGGGACAAAACCAGATATGGGCTGCAAGGTTCTTTGAAGACAAAATAGGCAGAAGCTTTCTGACATCAGGGGGATTAGGAACTATGGGCTATGGATTGCCGGCAGCGGTTGGCGCTAAGATGGCCGCTCCAAAGCGCCAGGTTATTGCAGTCGTTGGTGATGGTGGTTTTCAGATGAGCCTACATGAGCTGGGAACAATCTCACATAACAATTTAGGAATCATTATACTTCTTTTTAATAACTCAAGGCTTGGAATGGTCAGAGAGATGCAGGATAAATTTTACGGAAAATTAAGTGCAGTTGAGTTGAATAAAAACCCTGATTTTATCAAGCTATGTGAAGCATACGGAATTAAAGGGGTAAGGGTTACAACTGATTCAGAATTGGGAGCTGCCTTTGATGTGGCTATCAAGCATAAAGGACCTTTTTTAGTAGAATGCGTAGTAGATCCTAACGAAAGCACATTATGAAGACCATATTTGTAAAGACGGGCAAAGCCCTTATTAAAGATTAACAAAAGTCAAATTTCTAAATAAAAGAGGGAGTGAAATGTATGAACAGACATGTTCTCTCGGTACTGGTTGAGAACCAGTCCGGCGTACTAAGTCGGGTATCGGGTCTTTTCAGTCGAAGAGGCTATAACATTGACAGCCTATCTGTTGGGGAAACAGAGGATCCCAAAATATCTCGTATGACTATAGTTTTACGGGGTGACGATTACATTCTTGAGCAAATTAAAAAGCAACTTAATAAGCTAATTGACGTAATTAAAATTGTAGAGCTTGATACTCATCAATCAGTTTTTAGAGAGTTGGCCATGATTAAGGTAAATACAACTATGGAAACAAGAGCTTCTGTTATAGAAATTGTGTCTATATTCAGAGCAAATATTGTTGATGTATCAAATGAAACTCTTACCGTAGAAATGACAGGAGACGAATCAAAAATCGAAGCATTTATAAGCCTTATGGACAAATACGGAATTGCTGAAATTGTTCGTACAGGTCTTACAGCTATTGAAAGAGGAAGCAGACAAATTAAAAATCAAAGAAAATATGAGGAGGAATAAGGTTATGGCAAAGATGTATTATGAAAAGGATTGTAATCTAAATCTATTAAAAGGAAAGACTGTTGCGGTAATTGGTTATGGAAGTCAAGGCCATGCTCACGCTCTTAATCTGCATGAATCCGGTGTAGATGTTGTCGTCGGATTATACGAAGGAAGTAAATCATGGAAGCTGGCTCAAGATGCTGGTCTTAGTGTAACAACAGCAGCAGATGCAGCTAAACAAGCCGATGTTATTATGATTCTCGTTAATGATGAAAAACAGCCAAAGCTTTATAATGAAAGTATCGAAGCAAATCTCAGAGCTGGAAAAAGTTTAGTTTTTGCCCATGGTTTCAATATACACTTTGGTCAGATTGTCCCTCCAAGTGATGTAAATGTGTTTATGATCGCTCCAAAAGGTCCCGGCCATACAGTAAGAAGCCAGTTCCAGGAAGGAAAAGGAGTTCCATGCCTAATAGCCGTACATCAGGATGCTACAGGCGATGCCCATGACCTAGCGTTAGCCTATGCAGCAGGTATCGGAGGAGCTAGAGCAGGAATTCTTGAAACTACCTTTAAAGAAGAAACAGAAACAGACCTCTTTGGAGAACAAGCAGTTCTCTGCGGCGGAGTTTGTGAATTGATGAAGGCAGGCTTTGAAACTCTTGTTGAAGCCGGTTATCAGCCCGAGAGTGCATATTTTGAATGTCTCCACGAAATGAAGCTTATTATAGACCTTGTTAATAAAGGTGGATTGAGCTTTATGAGATATTCTATTTCAGATACAGCTGAATATGGAGATTATGTAACAGGTAAACGTATTATTACCGATGAAACCCGCAAGGAAATGAAGAATGTTCTGAGCGAAATTCAGGATGGTTCATTTGCCCGTAACTGGATTCTTGAGAACCAGGCCAATCGTCCTTTCTTTAATGCCAAGAGACGTATGGAACAGGAAAGCCAGGTAGAGACAGTGGGTAAAGAGCTTCGCAAAATGATGAGCTGGAATAAATAGCGAATAAGAGCTTAGGAGGTTCAGTATGTCCAGACGAATATATTTTTTTGATACAACATTAAGAGACGGAGAACAATCGCCGGGATGCAGCATGAATCTTCAGGAAAAGGTAGAAGTTGCAAAACAATTAGAACGAATGAAGATAGATGTGATAGAAGCCGGATTTGCAATTTCGTCACCCGGAGATTTTCAGTCAGTAAAAACAATCTCTGAGACTATAAAGAATTGTGCTGTTGCAAGCTTGTCCAGGGCTCTCCCGCAGGATATCGATAGATCGTGGGAAGCTATAAAAAAAGCTGTCAGTCCAAGAATACATGTATTTTTGGCAACATCCCCAATCCATATGAAGCATAAATTGAGAATGTCACCAGACGAAGTGCTGGAACGAGCAAAAACCATGGTAGCATATGCTAAAAAATATTGCTCAGATATTGAGTTTTCTGCCGAGGATGCTACAAGAAGCGACCCTGAATTCTTATATCGGGTTTTTGAAGAGGTAATAAAAGCAGGTGCTACAGTAATAAATGTGCCTGACACTGTAGGATATACTACACCGGAAGAGTTTTATGAGCTTATAAAGAACATAAAAGAAAATGTAAGCAATAGTGATAAAGCCAAAATTGCTGTACATTGTCACAACGACCTTGGAATGGCTGTTGCTAATACATTGGCAGCAGCGAGAGCCGGTGCTACACAGCTTGAATGTACCATAAACGGTATTGGTGAACGAGCGGGTAATGCTGCCTTGGAAGAAGTTGTTATGGCAATCAGGACCAGACCTTATCTATATGACATGGATGTAAATTTGGACACAACCCAGATTTCCAGATCATCAAGACTTATAAGCAGTATTACCGGTGTGCCTGTTCAGCCCAATAAGGCCATTGTAGGAGCGAATGCATTTGCTCATGAGGCGGGGATTCATCAGCACGGTGTACTGGCGGAAAAAAGTACTTATGAGATTATTACTCCTGAATCGATAGGACTGGCACAGAATAATATGGTACTTGGGAAGCATTCAGGAAGACATGCCTTTGAGGATAGACTTATAACCTTGGGGTATAACTTGGAAAAAGAAGAGCTTGATGAGACCTTTAGTAAGTTTAAGGTTCTGGCCGATAAGAAAAAAGTTGTACAGGATGCTGACTTAGAGGTTCTATTACAGCATATGGCTGTGGAAGTGCCTGAAATTTATAAGCTGGACAGATTTGTAATAAATACGGGTAATACTATTACCGCTACGGCCTCTGTTCGCCTTATAAAACAAAATGGTGATAATCTGGTTATAGAAGAGGTTTCAACTGGTGATGGGCCAATAGACGCAGCGTTTAAAGCTGTTGAAAAAATTGCTGGAGTTACCTTTACTTTGGAAGACTATACTCTTAGGTCAGTAACCGAAGGTCAGGATGCACAAGGTGAAGCCTATGTAAAGATACGCAAAGGTGCAAGAATATATACCGGTAAGGGTGTCAGCACAGACGTATTTGAGGCGAGCGTTCTTTCTTATGTGAATGCTATAAACAAAATGATTCATCAGGAAAAGCTTGAAGAAGTGTAGTTTAGTATCTGAGACAAAATAAATATTATTTAGTCTAGTATGAGAGGGATGATGGATAGTGCAAAAAGTAATTGATATATTTGATTCAACACTGCGTGATGGCGCGCAGGCTGAGGGCATTTCGTTCTCGGTTGAAGATAAACTGAAGATTGTCAGAGCCCTTGACGATTTGGGAATTTCATATATTGAGGCGGGAAACCCCGGCTCTAATCCCAAGGATATAGAGTTCTTTGAAAAAATGAGAGCCATTACCCTCAAATCGGCTAAGCTGACTGCATTTGGAAGTACCAGAAGAAGGGGTATCTCTGTTGAGGCTGATAAAAATGTTCAGTCAATAATGGATGCCAAAACTCCTGCTGTCGCTATATTTGGAAAATCGTGGGATTTTCATGTGACGGAAATTATTAAGACAACCCTTGAAGAAAATGAAAAGATGGTTTCAGAGACTATGGCATACTTTAAAAAGCGAGGCAAGGAAGTAATTTTTGATGCGGAGCATTTTTTCGACGGGTATAAAGCCAATCCGGAATATGCTTTCAAGGTTTTGAAGGCAGCTGTTGAAGGCGGTGCCGATTGTCTTGTTTTATGCGATACTAACGGGGGTTGTTTTCCTGCGACAGTTTATGAAGTTGTTAAAAAGGTTAAAGAAACATTTAGTATTAGAGTTGGAATACATGCCCACAATGACTGTGGAATGGCAGTGGCAAACTCAATTATGGCAGTTGAGGCCGGAGCGGAGCATGTTCAGGGTACATATATCGGTTTTGGTGAAAGATGCGGGAATGCCAATTTGAGCACCATAATTCCGAATCTTCAGATTAAAAAAGACCTATACTGTATACCTGATGATGAATTGAAAACCCTAACTTATTGTGCCAGAAAAATAGCTGAAATAGCGAATATATCCCTTAATAAGAGGGATCCGTATGTTGGTAGCAGTGCTTTTGCTCATAAAGGTGGTATGCATATTGACGGTGTATGTAAAGCATCGGAATCTTTTGAGCATGTTAATCCGGAGCTTGTAGGAAATAAACGCAGATTTCTTATGTCCGAAGTATCGGGAAGAAATACTATCTTGGAAAAGATACGCGAATTAAATCCTGCAATAAATAAAGAATCAAGTGAAACAGAGGCGATTATCAACAGACTTAAGGAGCTGGAGCATCAGGGATACCAATTTGAGGGAGCCGAAAGCACTTTTGAACTGGTTATTAGAAAACAGCTAGGTAAGTATAAGCCATTCTTTGAATTAGAGAAGTTCAAGCTTATGACCGAACAGCCCAACAAGTCCGGATCATCCGCTTCAGCATTGATAAAAGTAAAAGTGGACGGAAAATCTGAAATAACCGCAGCCGAGGGAGATGGACCGGTTCATGCCTTGGACAAAGCTCTCAGAAAAGCTTTGGAGATATTTTACCCTGAGCTGTCATGTGTCTACTTGACTGATTTTAAGGTGCGTGTTATTGATTCTAAGTCGGCAACAGCAGCGAAGGTTCGCGTATTAATAGAATCAACTGACGGTGAAGCATCTTGGACAACAGTAGGCGTTTCAACTGACATAATTGAAGCAAGTTGGATTGCTCTGGTAGATTCGATAGAGTATAAGCTTTTGAAAGAGCTTGAAAAAAAGATTAAAGTTTATGTATAACTGGAGGAAAAAACATGGGAATGACAATGACACAAAAAATTCTGGCAGCTCATACCGGCCTTGATAATGTAGTTTCCGGCCAATTAATAGAAGCTGATCTCGATTTGGTGTTGGGAAATGATATTACTTCTCCTGTAGCAGTAAATGAGTTTAGAAAAGCCGGTTTTGACAAGGTGTTCGATACGAAAAAAGTAGCTATAGTTCCCGACCATTTTACGCCTAACAAGGATATAAAAGCAGCAGAGCAATGTAAAATGATACGTGAATTCGCATGTGAAATGGAGATAGAGAACTACTTTGAAATAGGAGAAATGGGAATAGAACACTGTCTTATCCCTGAAAAAGGATTAGCTGTTCCGGGGGATTTAATAATTGGGGCTGATTCTCACACCTGTACTTATGGAGCGCTGGGTGCGTTTTCAACAGGTGGAGGAAGCACTGATATGGCAGCAGGTATGGCCACGGGTAAGTTATGGTTTAAGGTTCCTTCAGCCATAAAGTTTGTATTAAAGGGTAAACCACAGGGGTGGGTATCAGGGAAAGATG
>CAYUZC010000050.1:0-11069 GCA_964449525.1 uncultured Ruminiclostridium sp. | reverse complement strand
TCGAACTCCGGACACCTTGATTAAAAGTCAAGTGCTCTACCACCTGAGCTAGTGGATCATGGTGGCTGGGATGGCAGGATTTGAACCTACGAATACCAGAGTCAAAGTCTGGTGCCTTACCACTTGGCGACATCCCACCGTTAAAAGGCGCAACACCAATTATAAGGGAGGATTCCATCCTTTGTCAAGTAATTCTCCTTAAAAACATATCCAAAAAATATTTCAGAGAACTACCGGAATTTTTCCTGGTTCAATCACTAATTAGTAAAAGCCAGTTTTCGAAGTTGGAAACCGAGGATTTCCGCAATTTCCAACCCCTATTCACCAGACTTTAATGGGGTGAATAATGGGAGTTGAACCCATGACCTCTAGGGCCACAACCTAGCGCTCTAACCAACTGAGCTATACCCACCACTTTTCAGAAACAAACACTATTGTATGAATAATATCGCGATTTGTCAAGTACAAAATTTTTCAATCACCTTTATTCAGTGGTTATTAGCGGTATCCCCTCATTTATTAAAGTGATAGGATTTACATAAACCCAATTAATAGATGAAGAAAAATGCAAATGAGGACCTGTTGAAAAGCCTGTTGTTCCTACCTTTCCTATTATATCGCCTTTTTTTACCATGTCTCCTGTTTTGACATTTAATTCGTCCATGTGATAGTACCATGTTTTAAGACCAAAGCCATGCTCAATAATGACAGTGTTACCTGTCCCTATCATATAGTCTGCTATTAGAATCCTTCCGGTGTTTGATGCCATAACCGGTACTCCGAGGTCATGCCCAATATCAAGCCCATTATGTCTGTATGAAGTAGGGGCACCGTTAACATGCCGTCTTTTGCCAAAATCATACTCTCTTACTCTACCGCCCTCTACCGGCATAATAAAATCACCTTCCCAATAAGCCTCATCATCACATACCGGCCTTAAAGGGTCGATTTTTTCCTTAACCTCTTTTGCACTCTTATCATTTCGAGTCTCGGCTGCAATTTTTGTATCAATGGTTAGTTGCTGAGTAACGAACTCTTTATCATTAACCTTTATAGCATAGGAAAAGGTTTCTTCCCCTATTAAAAGCTTAAAGCTATAGACTTTGTCGTACTTGTTTAAATAGCTTACCGGGAGCAAGATTACATGCTCTTGGTTATATTCAAACAAATTGGGCTTAAAATCCAGATCCGTCTCAATTTCTACGGTCTCTTCCGGGTTAAGGTATTTGATTCTCAATACTATTAGCTCTCCCGGATTTGTCTCTGTTGATGATATTACAGGTAACGCCGGAAAATCTGCCGAAATAGCAAAATAGTAATTGGCACTTCCTATAAATTCTCCCTGATTCCATTGAGCCTCGCATACGCCCTGATATTCGCCATCAGCAGGTATTTCATCAGAAAAAATCACAGATGTATTACCGGAAAACACTGTCTCATTATCTTTATAAAGCGTTACATTATATGAATCAGGCTGAACTTCAAAGCTAAGATGGGCAACCGATCCTTTTCCAATACCGGCTTTCAGAGTGTCATCCGAGCTCACAGGGACAACTTCACCGACTCGAAAACCGGGAATATTATAATTAATCCCGTCAACTTCAAGGGTTGCTTTTGGTATAGTGACCGGCACTGGTACCGGTACTGGTGTATCAGATTGGGATGCGGATGAAGACGGAGCCTCGGGTAATTGCACATTATCATTACGGTTATTATTAATTCGTTTGCCGGCAAACCAGATTAACAAACAACATAAAATGGTAACACCAAACAGTATTACAAACCCGATAAACTTCTTTTTCTTTTTTTTCAATTGAGAAAAATTTCTGTTATCCTGACTCATCAATAATAACCCTCCATCCTGTTATAATGATATTCTTAAATAATAATTCTATCACTATATATACAAAATGGCGAACTATTTACGGTGTAAGCAACTAGGCTCCGCGAAAAGTATTAGATGCCTGTATTTCTTTTCTATAAATAGCAGGAGTAAAACCAGTATTTTTCTTAAAGACTTTGCTGAAGTACTCATGGTCTTTATATCCCAAGGTCTCAGCGATCTCATAATTTTTAAGAGAACTGTTCATTAACAGATACTTTGCCCTCTCCATTTTAACTGTAGAAATATATTCAGACAAAGAGGTCCCTGTAATTTGTTTGAATCTTTCACTCAGATAAGCTTTGCTTATAAATAGTTTTTCGGCAACGATTTGAACCGAAATATTATTCTCGATATTATATAGCACCTCTAAGCAGGTACTCTTAATAAAGGTATCAATTTCCTTCCATAAAACAAATTTTTTAAGGAAAATAAGTATTCTATTACATCCATTAAGTGCTGTTTTGCAAATATCGTCCCAGACTTCATATCCCGAAAAACTTGGCCACTTTATGGATTCGATATCAGTATATAATTTTATCCATTCATTTTCCTCAATAACCTTTGAAAAAATCTGTTCGGTCGCGTTTTCTAGAATTATTATCGCCCTTTTGCTGTCATAATTCATAGCAGCTCCTACTGTTTCTAAAAGTGAATTAGTCGCCGTTAAAGCTTCGTCTTGGGCTTTAATAAGGGACGAGGCCACTTGTTCTACATTATAGGCAGGGAAAAAAGCTTCCTCTGCTAATCCTTCCCATTGCTTAATTCTATTCTCATTTTCTTTTTTTTCATCAAGAAATAACTTTACACGCGATAAAAGCTCTGATATATCTCTGTTTTCAACAGGCTTTCCTAAATAATCAAACGCTCCGTGAAGCAGACCCTCTCTTGCATAGGTGAATTCTGTATAATCGCTCAAAAGAACAACACATGGACATAGTTTTTCTTGGAACACGGCTTTTAAAAGTTCCATACCGTCCATAACAGGCATTCTTATATCAGTGATAAGCAAATCATAGGGGGTTGCCCGTAGTTTTTTTAAAGCATCCAGCCCATTTTCAGCCTCACCTTCAATAACAAACTCTTTTTTTTCACTCCAGATCTTCATTCTCTTTAAATCATATCGAAGAATCTCAAGATCATCTACTATCATTACTCTATACAATCTTATCCCTCTATTAATTCACTTTGCCGTATTCTATGACCGATTCAACCTTTTGTAACAGTTCAACCGAGCTCCATGGTTTTGTAATAACACCGCTAAGGTTTATTCTGTGTCTGGCCTTTGAAACAGCTAAAATGTCTGCATACCCGGTTACAATAAGGGCTTGTATATCCGGGTACTTCTCATTAACATTCATAAGAAATTCATCCCCGTTCATCCCTGGCATCAGCCAATCCGATATAATCAGAATTATGTCTATTTTCTCTGCTACGAGCTCATCGATTAATACTAATGCTTCCTCTGCGTTAAGCGCAGATTCATAACGATATCGATCTTTGAAGTGTGCCATAAGTTCCTGTTTTAGTGAAATAAGTATCATTTCATCATCATCAACACAGACTATCGCACTGCGCGCATGCATAAACTCACCTCTTTCAAGTTCTTAGCCATACATTAAAGGTCGTTTCATCCGGCTTTGTTTCCACATTTATTTTCCCGTCAATTTCTTCTACTATTCTTTTAACGATGTCCAAGCCAAGACCGGTACCCTCACCCAGTTTTTTAGTAGTGAAGAAGGGCTCAAATATCCTATTGAGAATACTAGCAGGAATGCTTGGCCCGTTGTTGGAAATAGAAATTTTCACTTTATCGTGGTCATTTGAAATGCCAATTCTAAGTGTACCTTTATAATTCATAGCTTGTAACGCATTATTAATTATATTTACCCAAATCTGATGCAGTTTATCAGGAAAACATATGACCGGAGGAACTGCTTCATATTCTCTGATTATTTCAATACCATACTTCGTCTGATTATAATACAAGGTCATAACCATTTCTAAATCCTTAACTACATCATATGGAACCGGTGCGTTACTATTATCCTTGTGGGAATATGTTTTGAGTGCTAATATGACTTTTGATGCTTTTTCGGCAGATGCTCTTATCATTCCGACTGATTTATGTAATACGGCAATGCTATAGGCTGATTGTACAGCCTCAATATTATCCATTTTTCCGACCAGCTCAACGAAATCATCTGATTCTCTTTCATAACCTAAATCAACCAACTTTTCAATTATTTCATCATCAACTTTGAGACCATTTTCTTCAGCGGTCTTGTAGTAAATCTTTCGCAACATACGCTTTTGAGTATTGTCATGTGTCCCGTCATTATTATTACTCTGTTGTACCAAATTACTGTATATTTCATATGCCTCCCTAGGTACCCTGCCACAAAAATCTATAACACTATCCAACTCATTATGAAGTATTCTGTCAATAGTTCCTCCAGCAGAGTTTATAATACCCAGAGGCGTATTAATCTCATGGGCTATACCTGCGACCAGTTGGCCAAGAACAGCCATCTTTTCAGTATTAATTAATTGTGTCTGAGCCGTTCTTAAATCATCTATAGCCGCTTCCAACTCACAATTTGCACTTTCCAAATCCTGTGTTCTTTCAGCAACCTTATCTTCCAACTCATTTTTTAGCTGATTAAGTTTTTCCTCAGCAATTTTACGGGCTGTAATATCCTGTGTTACGGCAATCAGGTGTGTTGGAGGTTCTCCCTGCTCCCATAATCGTGATACAGTAACTTGTACCCAGACATGCCTGCCTTCCTTGTGAATATATCGTTTTTCAAGTATAAATTCATCAATTTCGCCTCTCATGATCTGTTCAGTCAGCATAATCTGTTTCGGGATATCAACCTGATGAGTAATATCCGAAAATGACATATTCATTAGCTCTTCCACACTGTAACCCGTTATATCACAATAACGCTGATTTACAATTTCTATTCTACCGCTCTTTACGGCAGATTGGGCAACCCCAACACCGGCCTGGTTAAAGAATGCTCTAAACTGTGCTTCATTAGCCCTAATCTTTTGATTTGCGTCATCTATATCTTTAAACATATATTCCAAGTCTGTCGCCATGCTTTTTATCTCCGGAAAAGCCCTCTTGAATCTAGCCTTTCCTATTTTTTTCTTTGCGAGATCCATGGCAGATTTTCCCGCCTCAATCATACTGCTTCTAATCACTTCAAGCGGGCGTACGAGCCTAATATAGCTTAATATTGTCATGGTTACTGTTATTGCTGTAAGAATTGTTCCCACTATCAATAAATCATTTAAAAGGTCTTTTAAAAACTCGCTTCTGGCAAATGAATGATCATACCAAATTGACGCCAAAGCAATTACACGCTCTTTTTCATCCATCCTGTAAACCGGAATAATCTTTTTTTCTATATATTTCCCTTCAGGAGCAATTGTTTCATCAACTATCCCATCATCCTTTCCGGATAACCATGTGAGGGTGCTCTCTTCAGTACTGATTTTTATAGATTTTAAATTGTTATTTTGAAGCTCTACGCTAATAAGTTTTCTCAGAGTTTCTATATCGTAATTCCATATTGCCGGTTCAAAAGCATTCTGAATACGCATTTCAACGCCCTTCTTATAATCTGCAAGCTCTGCGTTTTTATTTTTCAGATTACTGAAAGCACCAAAAATAATGCTGGGTATATAAACTATAACAGCAATTATAATTACCATACCTGATAATTTTCCGGCCAACCCAAATTGTTTAAAAGGGTTTTTGCTTCTTTCATTTTTTGGCACCATTATTTTAAACACATCCTTTTAGCGTTATCTTCAGGTAAAAACCTTTTAAAGATCTTATATAAAGTCCCATCTTCTATCATCCCGTCGATAGTTTTCTGAAATCTCACAACATCCTCAGATGAAAAATATTTTTTGCTGAAAACAAGGTTTCTTACTAACGGTTCTTCTTCAGGTGCCCAATCATAGATGTTAATATCTTTTATATTATAAAAATCAAAATAGAACAAATAGCTTGATGCATTATTAAATGTAACTTGTATCCAATCTTCCTCCAACATTTCATAAAGGTGCTCGGTATCTTTTGCCTGAACAATCATTTTTCTGTCTTCAAGCTTTTTAATAAGCTCAGTATAATGCTCTCCATAATAGTAACCTCTGACTATTCCCACTTTTATATCTCTGCGACTTAAAAGTTCATCCTCTGTCGAAATATCGGTGTCACTCCGTACCAGAACATCATTTTTCTCAGAAAAATATGGAACAAAATATAGATATTCTGCTCTTTCAGGGTTTTCTATGGTAGAAATCGCTATTTGAAGAGATCCCTCCTCAAGCATTGACGAAATCCTTGCGCGGGGCAATACCTCTATTTTATAGTCTAACTTCACCCGGTTGAACAGTTCTGTAACCACATCCTTATTTATACCATGGTCATGGCTTTCATGATAATGATAGCCATTGCTAAAAATACCGACACTGATTGCCTTATTCGTGTCATTAATTAACGATTTACCATTGTTATAATAACTAAATTCTTCCGGGTAGAATTCATTATTACTCGGAATAAAAGCCTGTTCATGTAAATAAAATCCTACAAAAACACAAATCAGAAATAATACTGTTAAAAGGGCTATAATTTTCTTTTTCATATTATTATCGCCCCTTCCTTTCTACTTTCTTATCGGTAATATAAAACTGACAACGGTTCCTTCATTTTCGACACTATTTAAGCTGATTTCACCGCCATGCTTTTCGATAACCTTTTTTACAATTGCCAAGCCGATTCCCGATCCTTCATACTCGCTTTGATTATGCATTCTTTGGAAAATACCAAACAGCTTTGACGCGTATTTCATATCAAAGCCCACACCATTATCTCTGATATTAAAGCGATACCGATTATTATCTTCTTCACATTCAACAGTTATAACAGCTTTATCCTTTTGCCTTGTGAATTTTATAGAATTTGACAAGATATTATGTATAGCCTGCTTTAATAAAACAGGGTCTCCCTCTACTTCAGGTAGAACTCCTTTTATTATGAACTCAATTTCTCTGTTTTTAACAGAAGCCATCAATTCAGAGTAGGTCTGTCTGAATAATTGATTAAGGTCAACAAGGGATAATTCAGGAAGAGCTTTTGCCGCCATTGAATACATCAAAAGTTTGTTAATAAGGTTGAACATGTTATCGCAAGTATTTCTAATATCGGCAAGCATTTTTTTAACTTCTGTGTTGAGCTCTTCGGAGTAATCTTCAAGTATATACTTCGCACATAAGTCTATTGATCTTAGGGGGGATTTAAGGTCATGAGACACCGTAAAGGAAAAAGCCTCCAACTCTTTTAGAGTATCACTTAACTGCATAGTTCTTTCTTCTATTCTCAGTTCCAACTCATTGTTCATCTTCATAATCTGTTGAGTTTTTTCATCAAGGGCTCTCTTGGTATTGAATTTATCGATGGCCTGTTTCACGGTAAGAATTAAATCCTCTTGTTCCCAAGGTTTTTGTATGTATCTGAACAAGCTCGCATTGTTAATTGCATACTGTACCGCATCAAGATTCGTATATCCGGTTAACAGCACTTTTAACGCCTGCGGGATTATTTTATCCAGCTGCGCCAAAAGAACCTCTCCGTTCATTCCGGGCATTCTCTGATCCGAAATAACTAATATGAACCGATCTCCCTGATCTATGGATTCATTGACAATCAAAAGTGCCTCATTAGCACTTGTAGCCGTTTCAATCAATATGTCGGAGGAAATATTGTTGATTAGCTCCATTTTTAAGGCTTCAACCATCATTTCCTCGTCATCTACACATAGGATTATATCTTTCCCCACATTAATCCTCCACAAAACTATATAAACATAATCAATAATTTATTTACCCTAAATTCTCTCCTATTCCCAAAATGTTCAAAAAAAAGGGGGCAACTTTATATTGCACCCTCTTAAATAAATATCATATTACCTTCGTCTGATAACCATCGAGCATAAAATTAATATGCTCTTCCCCAGTATACCATCTGCTTAGCTTCTTTTTGACAGCATACACATTTATCAGAAATCTTATCCTGTTCAAATGGTATGCATCGGGCTGTGGCAGCCATTTTTTCTTTTATGGCATTCTCACATTCCACATCGCCACACCACATTGCTTTTACAAAGCCGGGGGTCTCATTAAGAATTTTTTCCATTTCGTCCATGGTCTCTGCCTTGAAAGTCTTGGAATCTCTCATACTAAGCGCTTTATTGTATAATGAAGCTTGAACTTCATCAAGAATTTCGGGAATCTTTGTCTCCAATTCATCCATCGATACAAAGAGCTTCTCTCTGTTTACGCGTTTAACCAAAACAACCTGATTTTTCTGAATATCCTTGGGTCCAGCCTCCAATCGAAGAGGAACCCCTCGCATTTCATGCTCTGAAAACTTCCATCCGGGCATTTTATCAGAATCGTCTACTTTAACTCGACACACCTTTGAAAGTCTTTCCTTCAACTCATAGGCTTTTTCAAGAACACCCTCCACCTGCTGTTGAACCGGAACAATCACGAGCTGTGTTGGAGCAATTTTTGGAGGCAGAACCAAACCTGAATCGTCTCCGTGTACCATAATAATAGCACCTATAATACGGGTACTCATACCCCAGGAAGTCTGGTGTACATGCTTTAATTGATTATCCTTATCCAGGTATTGAATTCCGAAAGCCTTTGCAAATCCGTCTCCGAAATTATGTGATGTACCTGATTGAAGAGCCTTACCGTCATGCATTAGGCTTTCTATTGTGAAGGTAGCTTTGGCTCCGGCAAATTTCTCTTTTTCAGTCTTTTGTCCCTTTATAACCGGTATCGCAAGTATTTCTTCACAAAAAGAAGCGTAGACATTTAACATGCGAATCGTTTCTTCCTGTGCTTCTTCATGCGTTGCATGGGCAGTATGTCCTTCCTGCCATAAAAACTCAACAGAGCGAAGGAATGGGCGTGTTGTCTTTTCCCATCTTACAACCGAACACCATTGATTATACAGCTTAGGAAGATCCCTGTATGATTGGATTATATCCTTATAGTGGTCACAAAACAGTGTTTCTGATGTAGGGCGAACACAGAGTCTTTCAGCCAGTGGCTCACTTCCACCGTGAGTTACCCAAGCCACCTCAGGGGCAAAGCCCTCAACATGATCCTTTTCCTTCTGAAGAAGACTTTCGGGAATAAACATTGGCATATATACATTTTCGTGACCTGTCTCCTTAAAACGCCTGTCCAGTTCCTTCTGAATAAACTCCCAAAGTGCATAGCCATATGGGCGGATAATCATACAGCCTTTTACTCCTGAATATTCCACCAAATCAGCCTTTTTTACTACATCGGTATACCACTTTGCAAAGTCCTCGTTCATAGAAGTAATTGCTTCGACAAATTTCTTTCCCTGTGCCATAAAATTTTTCCTCCAAATAATTTTGTGATCTGAATCTATCTTAATTATTTCTAACTTGTGTCAAAATCTTTTCCAGAGCCTCATCCACAGTCATGGTAAGAGCTTCATTACTATTCCTTAGTTTAAATTCTACAAGCCCTTCTGCCGCTTTTCTTCCGATATTAATTCTGATAGGAATACCAATAAGGTCAGCATCATTAAACTTTACCCCGGCTCTCTCATTTCTATCATCCAGAATTACCTCCACATTTGACTCCAAAAGCTTTTTGTAAATATTTTGGGCTATATTCATGACGGTTTCATCCAATACGTTAACCGGCACAATTATAACATGGTATGGTGCAATTTCCATAGGCCATATTATACCCTTTTCATCATTATTTTGCTCTATAACAGAAGCCATTAACCGGTTAATTCCTATGCCATAACAGCCCATAACCATTGGCAACTCATCTCCGGTCTCATCAATATAATTACACTTTAATAGCTCACTATATTTAGTCCCCAATTTAAAAATATGACCTACTTCAATCCCTCTGGCAAGAGTGATCCTTTGGCCGCAGCAAGGGCAGGCATCACCCTCAGCAATTGATCTAATATCATGAATTTCAGCTTCAAAATCCCTACCCATATTCACATTAATAAGGTGATGGTCTGTTTCATTGGCGCCCACAATGAGATTTTTCCCCCGTGCCACTTCATAGTCAGCTATAATCTTTGTTTTTAGACCGATTGGTCCGGCAAAGCCCACCTCGGCATTTGTTGCCATACGAACACTTTCGGCATCTGCAATTTCTAATTCTGTGCATCCTAATATATTCTTAAGCTTAACCTCATTTAATTCCCTGTCCCCTCTGACCATAGCCGCTACCAGCTTATCGTCAGCCTTAAAAATCAAGGTCTTGGCCATTTTTGTTGATTCGCAGCCTAGAAACCCGGTTAGCTCTGATATGGTGTGGATATTGGGGGTTAATATTTTGTCTATGGGTAATTCTTCTTCTATAGTCTGCTCTGTAGGCGGTAGACAGCTTGCCTTTTCTTCATTGGCTCCGTAGCCGCAAGCCTTACAGTAGGCTATCCCATCTTCACCAATATCAGATATCACCATGAACTCCTGAGATCCGGAACCTCCCATTGCACCTGAATCGGCTTCAACCACCTTGTAATCCAGCCCCAGACGGTCAAATATACGCCTATATGCTTTATCCATTCGTTTGTATGAAATATCAAGGCCTGCTTCATCCCGGTCAAAGCTATACGCATCTTTCATTATAAATTCACGGGAACGCATGACACCGAATCTCGGACGTATTTCGTCACGATACTTCGTTTGTATCTGATATAGAGTTAACGGCAGACCACGATAAGAACGTACACCATTTTTCACAGTCTCGGTGAATATTTCTTCATGGGTAGGTCCAAGACAGAAATCTCTGTCGTTTCGATCCTTCAGCCTGAACATCTCGGGTCCAAAGACCTCCCATCGCCCTGATGTGCGATAACTCTCGGCAGGAAGCAGAGCAGACATCAAAAGCTCCTGTGCTCCGGCTCTGTCCATTTCCTCTCTGACCACTTGCTCGACTTTTTTAAGAGCACGCAAACCCAATGGCAAAAACGAATATATCCCCGACGCCAGCTTGCGTATTAATCCAGCTCTTAACATGAGCTTATGGCTTATAATCTCGGCTTCTGCCGGAACCTCTCTGATTGTAGGCAAAAACATCTTGGAAAAATACA
>CAYUZC010000049.1:5250-11093 GCA_964449525.1 uncultured Ruminiclostridium sp. | reverse complement strand
TGCTCACGGGTCGCTCATACATTTCCAATAATGTTACTGTGCGGTGGTCTTTCCTTCGAAGATGCCGGCTTATCTCAGTAAGAAACCTTGCATCCGCTCTAATTACCTCGCATTATTCTTTAGCTTGCGAATAATCAAGTTTTTGGACAGGCCTTGCATGGGTACTACTACTGTTTTCTTCGTCGCTTTTGCTCCTTGTAAACAGTGTAACGACCTTCAGCTCCGCAATCTATGCTCCGCTTCACATTGTCTAGTCTAATAAATAATAGTATACTACATACGAGGTGGTAATTTATGAGAAAAATATTTGTAGGCTTTATATTTGGGGCAATTTTAATGTTGTCGGTGAACGTAGTAGCAGATACTTATTATCAGTTTGTCGCAAGCCAGAATACATTGTACGTTGACGATGTTAAGGTTGATTACCCAATGTATAATTACCAGTACACTAACTATGCTTCAATACGTGGTGTAGCAGAGGCGTTAGGGCTTGACATTAAAGTCACCGATAAAAGGATAGACTTCACTTCACCTTTGACCAACCTTGAAACCGTGGCTAAGAACTGTAAGGATTCATGCGTAATGATATATGCCTATACTGATAATATGCGTTATCAAGGTAGTGGATTTATCTATAACGGATATGTGATAACAGCCAAGCACGTTGTAGACGGGGCGGAAAAGATAGATGTATTCCTTGATGATTCCTTATACAGCGTTTCGGGTACGATACATTACTTCGACCCGAAACTTGATATTGCAGTTTTGAAAGCCGATACTAAAATGCCATCCGTGGTGTTAGGTAATTCGGATAAACTGATTGAAGGAGAACAGATTATAAGCATCACAAGTCCCAAAGGGATACAGAACAAGATTGATGAATGTATAAATTCAGGTATAGCATATGTGGAAAATGGCACGTATTTGACTATATCGGAAAGTAGTATTGAGAGCGGCTCTAGTGGCGGAGGGATATTTAACTTCAATAGTGAATTAATAGGGATGGTCAGCATGACAAACTACACAATCCCCATAAACGACATTAAACAAATTTTAGAAAAACTTAAATAAATTTTAACAGAGCGAGAAGCACTCACAATGTGGGTGCTTTTTAGCAAGAAAAATAGTTCTACTCTGCTTCACATCTGACAGCGCCAGCGTTTCCTATCAATGTAAAATGTAGAAATTGATATGTTTAACTATACGAAGCGGCCGCAAGGTTTCTCAGTGAGATAAGCCGGTCGCTTCGGAGGAAAGACCACCGCACGGTAACATTATTGAAAATGTATGAGCGACCCGTGAGCAAAAGACCTCTCGCCGAGCATGACGGAGCGAACGCGGAGGAATGCCGCTTACCGGGGATATTAATCTTTTAGACCTAGGTGCTTAGAGGCGTTCGAAATGAGATTCTTGCGCCCGCCCCCTGTATAACAAAAATAGATTCTTCGCTGGCGCGCCCTTATTGACGACAAGATTCTTCACTCCGCTACGCTTCGCTCAGAATGACAGCGTTAGTGCACATTATTCTTAAATTATGCATTGATATGATAGCATATATATATTCCATGTTATAATAGATAAGAAATTGTTGTAGCTAAATATTTATTCAATCGACTATATCTTTTTTAGGGGGCATGGTTAAGCTGAAAAAATCCATTACATACTTAATGCTAATATTGTGCTTTACCGTTACATTTGTCGCTGCAGTATCAGGGCAGACCGATGATATATCCAATCCCCGCCAAAGCCTTGAGGATATTTCTGCTGAAGAGAAAGTCGTTTTAGAGGAACTTTTTTTCCTTTCGCAAGAGATTGATGAAATGATGAGAAAAGAAAAAGAGTTGCTGAAGGAATCAGAAAGTATTCAAAATGAAATTTTGCTAATGGAGATAGACATTTCAGAGCGTCAACAGGATTATGATACCCAGCTTAAGATATTAGAACAGGTATTGGTAGCCTATCAGAAAAATGGCATGGCTTCATTTTTTGAAACACTGTTATCGGCAGAAAATTTGACTGATTTTTTAAAAAGGCTAAATGTAATTCAGGAGCTTTCACGGAATACGGGTGAAATGCTTCAATCAATGGAAGAGGAAAAAAGCAACCTGATTTTACAACGTGAAATGCTTATTTCTAATAAAGCTTTACTTGAAGAAACGAGACTGGATATACAGAACACATTGACAGAAAAGCTCCGATTAAAACAAGAACAAGAGGATTTTCTTGCATCTCTTTCCGAAGAAAAGGAGCATTATCAGGAGCAATTGGGTAAGCTGGATGAATCCTGGGGTGAAGTAAAGGAATTATTCTCAGATATGTCAAAAGAATTTTCCAGAGTATTTAATGAGTCTGATATTTCTTATGAAGACTTTAACATTAGATTAGACTTCCTGTCTGTAAAAGGCAGTATTACTGAAGATGTAATCAATGAGATTATAGAAAAGGATGCAAAGCTTCCTTTAATGATTTTTGATATCAGCCCTGAAATGATTCTAATCGAAGTACCTGAAATGCACTTATTATTACATGGAAACATTGCAATTGAAAGCGAGAGTGTATTAAAATTTGAGGTAACGGGTGGAACTTTTTATGGTATGAAGTTAGAAAAGCCTTCTATAGATGAATTATTTCGGGATGGTTATTTGCTAATAGATTTTGGAGAGTTAGTAGGTGATATAACTCTTCAGTCTGTAGAGATGAAAGATGGTTTTATAGAATTTAAAGTGAAGCCTTTCTTTTAACGAAATGCGAGGGGAATCGGGATGATTGAGGTAAAAGAAGTATCCCTAAGATATCGGGATGGTACATTGGCCTTAAATAATATTAATTTAGCCATAGGTAGTGGTGAACTTGTCTATATTACAGGCCCCAGCGGATCGGGGAAAACCAGCCTTTTAAAGCTTTTAATGGGTATGGAATACCCAACTTCGGGATTAGTGAAAGTCATGGATAAGGCTTTTTCCCAAGAAAAGCCCGAGGCTATAAGATCCATGCGTAAATTGATAGGACCGGTTTTTCAGGAACTTAAACTTGTTCCCGGTAGAAGTGCAAGGGAAAATGTTCTTATGGGGATCAGGTTTCTGGATTTTTCACGGAAGGAAATAAGCTCAAACACTGCAGATGCTCTTGAAAAGGTAGGATTATCACATAAGGCTGAATCCATGGTAGAGAATCTCTCCTGGGGAGAAGCACAGAGAGTGGCCATAGCAAGGGCTATCGCCAGAAAACCTAGATTAATCCTTGCTGATGAACCTACGGGTAATTTAGACCAAGACAATGCGATCAATATTCTTAATATTTTAGCTTCCTTGAGGCAACAGAATACGACGGTTATTGTTGTTACACATGCCACGCATTTAATTGGGAATCAAAACAATACCAACATCATACGAATGGCTCATGGTAATATTTTGGTAGAAAAACGGGGTGATGGTGAATGAAAAATTTCATGGCTAATTTAGGCTATTTTTTTAAAGAAGCCGGAAGAATTATAATTTCAAATTCACTTTCAAATATTTTTACCTTTTTAGGAACTATTCTTATCCTATTGATGCTGGCGTCGGTGGTAACAGGCTGGAGTATCGCCACCCGTTTAGTGAAGATGTTGGAACAAGAGGCTGAAATTAGTGCATTTTACAGGGATGATTTGGATGAAAATGAGGTACTGGCATTAGCTGAGGATATAGGCAAAATGGATGGCGTTTGGAGCTCCAGATTAGTAGATGAGTCTGAAGCATACAAAAGAATGGAAGAGATTCTGGCAAATGACGCCGCTATTTTAGAGCTTTTTGAAGAAAATCCTTTTAAACCGTACATAGAAATAAGGATTAACCCGGGGCAGATAGATTCTATTGTGGAAAGTGTAGAAGGCTCCAGGTATATCGATTTTGTAAGAGACAACAGGGGCGTTTTAGAGAGTGTTAACAGTATTATAAAGTGGATTAATGCTATAGGTTACCTTATCATAGCTGCTGTTGGTATAACAACAGTTATAATTATTTCTCATATGATCCGGCAGGGAATCTACAATAACAGAGATCAGATAAGAACACTGCGCCTCTTAGGAGCCTCCAGATTGTTCGTGGGGTTTCCGTTTATATGTGTTGGATTAATTATTACAGTTGTGTCAGGAATAATTGTAGCATTTGTAATGACTTTAGGCATTCATTATGGATATAGTGCAATGGGAGGCGCAATACCATTTATTCCGCTTCCACCCGAGAGTAATCTGGTATGGGGAGTTATTTTTGTCCTAATGGGTGTCAGTATTATACTTGGAATGGTTGGTAGCCTATTTGGTTTATCTTCTATTAAAGATAATTAGCACGTTTAAATATTTCTGTTGACAGACCGGGCTTAAATATGTAAAATAAAGTTAATCATTTAGTACGCTAACGAGGTGAAGTGATAAAGTGAGGTCTGAATTATGAAAAGATGGAATATTTACACGCCGGAAGGAGTTCAGGATATACTATTCGAATCATGCCGCCAGAAAAGGTTACTGGAGAGCAAGATAAGAAGAGTCTTTAATCTCAACGGTTATAGGGAGATAGAGACCCCTACCATAGAGTTTTATGATACCTTTGGAGGAGAGAGAGGCTTGATTAATCAGGAGAGCATGTATAAATTCTGTGACTCCAAAGGCAGATTATTGGTTTTAAGACCCGATCTTACAGTACCTGTTGCCCGAGTGGCCGCGACAAAGCTCAAGGATGAGGTTCTTCCCCTTAAATGTTGCTATATGGGCAATACCTTCAGCTTTGATGAATTAGGCGGAGGAAGACAGAATGAATTTACTCAGGCCGGTTGTGAGATTCTGGGTATAAACTCACCCGAGGCTGATGCAGAGGTAGTTGCCATGGCTATTGAAACCGTAAGGGCAACGGGAATTGATGAATTTCAGATTGATATAGGACAGGTTGGTTTTTTTAAGGGTCTTATGGCTGAGTCCGGCCTATCCGATGATGAAATTGAAGAGGTCAGGGAGTTGATTGACCAAAAGAATCTTGTGGCTGTTGAGCAGGTTATGGACAGACACAATGTAAAGGACCCCATAAAGAGGATTATTCTGGACCTTCCCAGACTTTTCGGCTCCAAGGATATACTGGGGGAAATCAGCTATAAAAACATAGGCAAAGTAGCTACCAGAGCCATTGAGAATATTAAAGCGGTTTTGGAAATACTTGAAGACCGCAACCTTTCCCAATATGTGTCATTGGATTTGGGGATGGTGCAGAGTCTGAATTACTATACCGGAATTGTTTTCAGAGGATACACTTATGGAGTGGGCTTTCCGATTCTAAGCGGAGGGCGCTATGATAAGCTGGTTTCAAAATTCGGAAAGGATTGCGAAGCAACAGGATTTTCTCTTGGAATAAATATGGTAATGGTGGCTTTGGAAAGGCAGAAAAAGCAATCCGGCCAGGAAAGTGGCGGAGTTTTTGTAACTTACGAAAAGAATGCCCGGAAGTTGGCAAGCGATTATTGCAGACAATTAATTGACAATGATTGTATCGCGGAGATGGATATTATGCAGATGGCACCTGAAGAAAGCAAAAAGTACGCTCATTCCAGAGGATTCAGCAAATTTGTCTGCATTAAAAATGACGGATCGCGTGAGGAGATAATGCTATGAGATATATAACATTTGCTCTGTCAAAAGGACGTCTTACTGATCTTAGCATAAGCCTTCTTGAAGGCGCAGGGATTGATTGCACAGAATTAAAGGGTAACTCCAGAAAACTGATTCTTACAGACGAGAAAAATAAAATTCGCTTTTTTTTGGCAAAGCCCGCTGATGTTCCTGTTTATGTGGAATATGGCGCTGCAGATATTGGAATTGT
>CAYUZC010000049.1:0-5240 GCA_964449525.1 uncultured Ruminiclostridium sp. | reverse complement strand
GGAAAAGATACACTGATCGAAGAGGGCAGAGATCTTTACGAGGTTTTAGACCTCGGTTTTGCCAAATGCAAGATGTGTGTGGCAGGCCCTAAGGAGCTGGAAGGGAAAATGGACTCGGTTTCAATAAACAGGGTGGCCACTAAATATCCTGAGGTAGCCAGAACATATTTCAGGCATAAAAGACGTGAATCAGTTGAGATAATTAAGCTGAGCGGTTCTGTTGAACTGGCGCCTTTGGTGGGACTTTCTGAGGTTATTGTGGATTTGGTTGAAACCGGTCGCACTTTAAAGGAAAACGGTCTCATGGTTTTAGATACAATATCCGAAATAAGTGCAAGAATGGTTGTGAACCGTGTCAGTATGAAAATGGAGAATCAGCGTATCACAAGAATTATAGAAGATATAAGAAAACAACTTTAAATATATAGATATTAATAGAGGTTACTATTATGAAGGTTTACGAATATAAAAAAGATAGCTTAAAGGTATTGCTGGATGCTTTGAACAAGAGAAGTCCGGAAGGCCAGGTTGAGGTTGAAAAGGTTACTGCCGACATTATTAGGAATGTAAAAGAACTAAAAGACGAAGCTCTCATTGAATACAGCAGAAAATTTGACAGAGTGGAGCTTACTGCTCTGACTTTAGAGGTTCCGCAAAATGATTTGGATGAGGCATTAAGCTCAGTTGACTTGGATTTACTTAGTGTTATTGAAAAGGCTGCGACGAATATACGTGCTTTTCATGAAAAACAGGTTGAAAATTCATGGTTTACCACTGATAAAACCGGTATCCTTTTGGGTCAGAAAATTACTCCTTTATCCAGAGTAGGAGTGTATGCTCCTGCGGGAAGCGCTCCTCTGCCATCAACGGTTTTAATGGATGTAATACCCGCTAAGGTTGCCGGGGTTGATGAGGTTATACTTTGTTCTCCTCCGGGAAAGAACGGGAAGGTTGATCCTTTAATTCTGGCATGTGCAAAGCTTGCCGGAGCTGACAGAGTATTCATGGTCGGAGGTGCTCAGGCCATTGCCGCCATGGCTTACGGAACACAAACCATTCCAAAGGTAGATAAGATAGTGGGACCGGGTAATATTTATGTGGCCACAGCTAAAAAGATGGTTTTCGGTGTTTGTGGTATCGATATGATAGCGGGGCCCAGTGAGATATTGATTATTGCCGATGAAACAGCAAATCCGGCTTATGTAGCGGCTGATCTTCTTTCTCAGGCAGAACATGATAAACTGGCTTCATCAATTTTAATTACTACTTCAAAGGAGCTTGCCCAAAGGGTTTCTCAGGAGGTTGATCAGCAACTGTTAAGGTTGACAAGAAATGAAATCGCTTCGAAATCCATAGAGAAATACGGGGCAATAATCATAACAGACACTATTGAAGAAGCAATAAAAATAAGTAACAGCATTGCTCCCGAGCATCTTGAGGTATGTACAAAAAATCCGTTTGAACTATTGTCGTTAATAAAGAACGCCGGAGCCATATTCCTGGGGAATTATTCTCCGGAGCCTTTGGGAGATTATTTTGCAGGACCTAATCATACTCTTCCGACTTCGGGCACGGCAAGATTTTTCTCTCCCTTGGGAGTATATGATTTTATAAAGCGACAAAGTGTAATCTCATACAATCGTGATGCATTTAATGAGGTTGCTGCCGATGTAGCTGCTTTTGCACAGGCCGAGGGTTTAACGGCACACGCACAGGCAATACGTATTAGAACTAAAACGGAGGAGAGAAAGTGAGTCGTTTTTTAAATCGGAATACAAGAGAAATTACTCCATACGTACCGGGGGAGCAACCAAAGGATAAAAAATTCATAAAGCTTAATACAAACGAAAATCCTTATCCACCGTCCCCATTGGTTATGGAAAGGATAAGAAATTTTGCTTTGGAGGACTTGCGTCTCTACCCCAACAGTGAGGGTGCTATAGTAAAACAAGCGGTGGCAAAGTATTATGGGATATCCGAAGATGAAGTGTTTGGGGGTAATGGATCCGATGAGGTTTTAGCATTTATCTTTAAAGCCTTCTTTGATAATACCGAAAAAATCGCATTTCCGGATATCACTTATAGTTTTTATCCGGTCTACAGTGGTCTTTTTGAGATTCCATGCATTAAGGTGCCTGTCAGAAGCGATTTTTCAATAGATTTGTCACAATACCCGGCTGATCTGAAGGGTATAATTTTTGCAAATCCTAACGCTCCCACCGGTATTTATATTCAACGTTGTGAGATTGAAGAATTACTTATAAATAGGCCTGATACGCTGATTATAGTTGACGAAGCATATATTGATTTTGGCGGTGAATCTTGTGTACCGCTGATTTTAAAATTTGATAACCTTATTGTTACTCAAACTCTCTCTAAATCAAGGGCATTGGCCGGGCAAAGAGTCGGTTTGGCCATGGGATGCAAGCAATTAATGGATGGTCTGGTAAGGGTTAAGGATTCTTTTAATTCATACCCTTTGGATAAAATCGCTCAAATAGCTGCTGAGGCTGCATTTATTGACGCCGAATATTTTAACGAAACAAGGCAGAGAATTATTAAAACCCGGCAATGGGCACAAGAGGAGCTGTTGGGCTTGGGTGTTGCGGCAACAGATTCAATGGCGAATTTTCTTTTTGTTAAAATTCCCGGGATTTCCGGGCCGGAAGCTTTACTAAAACTTAGAGAAGAAGGAATTCTGGTGAGGAATTTTAAGGATTCGAAAATTTGTGATTGGCTTCGTATAACAGTAGGTACTCAAAAAGCCATGGAAAAACTGGTAGAAAAAATAAAGAAGATAATAGCAGGTTGATAATGGCAATGCTATAATAATAATGTTATTAATCTGTATTGTGATGGAGGTATAGTGATGAGATGCGCTGAAATGGCCAGAAAAACCAAGGAAACTGAAATTTCTTTAAAGATTAATTTGGATGGAAACGGTGAGAATACAGTTTCAACCGGGTTAGGTTTCTTAGATCACATGCTATGCCTTTTTTCAGGTCATGGGCGATTTGATCTTAAGCTAGAGTGTAAGGGAGATTTATTCGTAGACGGTCATCATACAGCAGAGGATATTGGAATCGTGCTTGGAAAAGCAATTTCAGATGCTCTAGGAAAAAGAGAGTCTATAAAAAGGTTCGGAACAAGCTTTGTTCCAATGGACGAATCCCTTGCTATGGTTAGCCTCGATCTTTCCAACAGGCCGTTTCTGCATTTTGAAGTTCCTTTTTCAACTACTAAGGTTGGCGAAATGGAAACTGAGATGTTTGAGGAATTCTTCCGGGCCCTTTCGGTAAATAGCGGAATGACATTACATATAAAGCTGATACACGGAAAAAACAATCATCACATAATTGAAGCTGTGTTTAAAGCTTTCGCCAAGGCTTTGAAAGAGGCTGTTACCATTGACCCCACGATCCAAGGAGTATTATCTACTAAGGGTTTATTGTAGAATAGTTCATGGAGCGAAGCGGAATGAGAAAATTTTTGATTGACAGCAAACTACTGCTGATGGTCGCTACATATTTAAATGATATAAATATCAACGGAGGATACATTAATGCTTATTAAGGACACTAATTTTATTGATTTGCCTGTATTTATAAAGGGAAAAGTAAGAGATGTTTACGAGGTAGGAAATGACAAGCTTTTAATGATTGTAACCGATCGTATATCAGCTTTTGATGTGGTCTTTGACGATTTGATACCTGATAAGGGTTGTGTGCTTAATGGTATTTCCGAGTTCTGGTTTGATTTTTGCAAGGATATAATTGGAAACCATGTTATAACAACTGATGTATCCGAATATCCCATGGGATTATCGAAATTCAAAGAGGAGCTTCAGGGGCGTTCAATGCTTGTTAGAAGGGTTAAGATGGTAGAAGCTGAATGCATAGTCCGGGGATACCTAGAAGGTTCCGGTCTTAAGGACTATAAAGCCACAGGTAAAATCAGCGGTATTAAGCTACCGGAAGGTCTTAAACAGGCAGATAAACTTCCCGAGCCGATTTTCACCCCTTCTACAAAGGCATCAGAAGGTCATGATATGAATGTCAGCTATGAATATGTCAAAGAGCAGATAGGGGAAGAATTAGCTTCAGCTCTTAAAGAAAAGACCGTAAGTCTTTATAAAAAGGCAGAAGAATATGCTTTGGGCAGAGGCATCATTTTGGCGGACACAAAGTTTGAGTTTGGTATGCTTGACGGCAAGCTCGTTATAGCCGATGAAATGTTTACACCGGACTCATCAAGGTTCTGGGAACTATCGGACTATAAGCCCGGAAGAGCTCAGAAAAGCTTTGATAAACAGTATTTGAGAGAATATCTTGAATCCTTGGATTGGGATAAAAATCCTCCGGCACCCAGACTTCCAAAAGAGGTAATTGAGAAAACCAGAGCAAAATATGTAGAAGCGTACGAAAGAATCACAGGAAAGAAGTTTACTGCATGATTGCAATAATAGACTATGACGCAGGGAATCTTAAAAATGTGGCAAACGCATTTAAAAAGCTGGGAGTAGATTCACTGATTACCTGCGATGAAGCAACGATTCTGAATAGCGAGGCAGTGGTGCTTCCCGGAGTCGGTGCTTTTGCTGATTGTATGGATAGCCTTGTAAAAAAGGGTATGGACAAAGTGATAAAGGCTTGTATCAATATGGGGAAACCTTTTTTAGGTATTTGTCTTGGTTATCAATTGTTGTTTGAGTATAGTGAAGAGCATCCGGAGACACTTTCCGATACCAGAGGGTTAGGCATTTTAAAGGGCAGAGTGAAGAAATTTCCCGCCGACAAAGGCTTAAAAATTCCTCATATGGGCTGGAATAACTTAAACTTTCCAAAACCTTGTCCATTGTTTGAGAACCTACCGGGGAAACTATTTATTGATTCGGCAGTTGATTATACGAATTCTGAAGATAAAAAAAGTGAAGAATCATATTTGTACTTTGTTCACTCATATTATGTGGAGGCAGAGGAAAGAAGCATAGTATCGGCAACTTGCCAATACGGTATTTCATTTGACGCTGCCATATCAAGGGAAAATGTTTATGCAACCCAATTTCATCCCGAAAAAAGCGGGCTGGCGGGGTTGGCAATAATAAATAATTTTATCAAGGTGGTGCGTAAGGTATGATAATATATCCTGCTATAGATATAAGGGGCGGCAAGTGCGTCCGGCTAACCCAAGGGCGATATGACGATATAACCATTTTTTCAGATGATCCGGTTAACATGGCA